>NZ_JASGSR010000109.1:0-26082 GCF_040446015.1 Bradyrhizobium sp. INPA03-11B | reverse complement strand
GCGACGACACGCTGTGGGCGGCGCGCAACGAATACCGGCTGCGTCATGTCGATGGCGAATTGCGGATGGCCAGCAAGAAGGTCATCCTCGTCAACAACGACAAGGCGATCTACACGCTCTCGTTCCTGGTCTAGGGAAGGTCTCGCCATGATCGACAAGGGCCCCGTTCTGCTCGACATCACCGACGGCATCGCGCGGTTGCGGCTCAACCGTCCCGATGCGGCCAACGGCATGAGCGCCGAACTCCTGAGCGCACTGTGCGACGCCATCATGGTCTGCCACGGCCATCCGGATCTGCGCGTTGTGCTGCTGAGCGGCGAGGGCACCAATTTCTGCGCGGGCGGCGATGTCCGTGCCTTTGCCTCCAAGGGCGAGAAGCTGCCGGACTATATCCGCCAGGCCACCGCCTATCTGCAGAATGCGGTGACCGGCTTGCTGCGGCTGGAAGCGCCGGTCATCGCTTCGGTACAGGGCTTCGCGGCGGGAGGCGGCGGCTTCGGTCTGGTCTGCGCCTCCGACATCGTGATCGCGGCGGAATCGGCAAAGTTCCTCGCCGGCGCGACGCGCGTGGCGATGGCGCCGGATGCGGGCGTCTCGGTCACGCTGTCGCGGTTGGTCGGCCTGCGGCGGGCGATGTCGATTTTGCTGACCAACCCGGTGATCCCGGCCGGGGAAGCATTGCAGATAGGCATCGTCACCAAGGTCGTGCCCGATGCCGAGCTTGCCGACGCATCGCTGGCGCTGGCCCGCGAGCTCGCGGCAGGTGCGCCGAAGGCGCTGGCGGCGACCAAGCGGTTGGTCTGGGCCGGCACCGGCACCAGCATTGAGCAATGCCTGTCGGAAGAGGCGCGCACGGTTGCCGAACTTTCGGGAACGGCCGACGCGCGCGAAGGGCTCGCCGCCGTGATCGAGCGCCGCAAACCTGTTTTCACGGGGCGCTGAAATGGCGATCTTGCCATTCGGGCGTCTCGATGGCCGCCGCGCCTTCGTCTCCGGCGGCGCGCGCGGCATTGGTGCCGCGATCGTGCGCAGCTTTGCCGGGGCAGGCGCCAGGGTCGTGATCGCCGATCTCGATGTCGCCGCCGCCTCGGAGCTCGCGCGGGAGACGGGGGCTCACGTCGCAGGGCTCGACGTCAGCGATGCGACGGCGGTGCAAACCGTGATGGCGCAGGACGGCCCGTTCGACATCGTCGTCAACAATGCCGGCATCGATCAGCACGCCTTCTTCACCGAGACCAGCGCGGAGGATTGGGCCCGGCTGATCGCGGTCAACCTCACCTCGGTCTTGGCCTGCACCCATGCCGCGCTGCCGGCGATGCAGGCGGCGCGCTTCGGGCGCATCATCAATGTTACGTCTGAGGCGGCGCGGCTCGGCTCCAAGGGCGGCGCGGTCTATTCCGCGGCCAAGGGTGGCGTGATCTCCTTCACCCGCAGCATCGCGCGGGAGAACGCGCGCTTTCGCATCACCGCTAACGCAATCGCGCCGGGACCGATCCGCACCCCGATGTTGGAGCAGGCGGTGGCGAAAGGCGGCGACAAGATCCTGCAGGCGATGACCGGCGCGACGCTGCTCGGCCGGCTTGGTGAGCCGGAGGAAGTGGCAGCCGCCGCGCTGTTCCTGGCGTCCGACCAGGCGGCCTATATCACCGGCGAGACGCTCGGCGTGTCCGGCGGCATGGGCATCGGCGGCTGATGGGTATCGCAGGCGACGATATCGCCATGACGCCGGTCGATCGTGCGATCGAGCGCCTGCGTGCGATCTATCGCGGCTGGACCCGCGAAACGTCTGTGGCGCAGATGCGCAGCGACTGGGACGAAGCCTTTGCCGGCTGCCCGGTGTCGGTGACGTGTCAGCCGGTCTCCGCCGGCGGCGTTGATGGCGAATGGCTGGTGCCATCGGGCGCACCGCGCGACAAGGCGATCCTGTATTTTCACGGCGGCGGTTTCCGCATCGGCTCGGTCGCCTCGCATCGCGACCTGGCCGCGCGGATCGCGGATGCATCGGGCTGCCGCGTGCTCTCGATCAACTACCGGCTCGCGCCGGAGCATCGCTTTCCCGCCGCGCTGGACGATGCGCTGACTGCCTATCAGTATCTACGCGATCAGGGGCTACGCCCGGCGGACATTGCGTTCGCCGGGGACTCGGCCGGCGGCAATCTTGTGCTCGCTGCAATGCTGGCAGCGCGCCACCGCGGCCTGCCGCTTCCCGCGGCGGGCGCGCTGATGTCGCCCTGGACTGATCTTGCCGCGACCGGCGCAAGTTACGAGAGCAGGGCCGAAGCCGATCCGATCCATCAGCGCGCGATGATCCTGGCGCTCGCCAAAAACTATCTCGGCAAGGACGGCGATGTCAGCGATCCGCTGGCTTCGCCGCTTTATGCCGATCTCACCGGACTGCCGCCGCTGCTGGTGCAGGTCGGCGACCGCGAAACCGTGCGTGACGACTCAACGGAGCTAGTTGCAAAGGCGAAGGCCGTCGGCGTCGACGTCGAACTCCAGGTCTGGGACCGCATGATCCATGTCTTCCAGATGTTCCCCGAGATTCCGCAGGCGCGAGAGGCGATCGCATCCCTCGCAGCTTTTTTGCGCAACCATCTTCACATCGGCCATGAGAGGGCGCCACAATGAACGTCATGACCTCGGATCCGCGCCAGCATACCGAAGCCGAATTTCATTTCTCGGAGCCGCCCAATCTGCCCGAGGAGCTGCGCATGCTGCGTGAGCAGGTGCGCCGCTTCGTCGAGAAGGAAGTGGTGCCGCATGCTGACGCCTGGGAGCGCGATGGCAAGATCCCGCGCGAGATCTATCGCCGCATGGGCGCGCTTGGCTTCCTCGGCATGCGCCACGCGGCCGAGTATGGCGGCACCGACATGGGGCCGCTGGCCTCGATGGTGTTCGCCGAGGAGCTCGGGCGCTCGAGCTTCGGCGGCTTCACCTCGTCGATCCTTGTGCATACCGACATGTCGGCGGTGCACATCAGCCTGCGCGGCACGCCGGAGCAGAAGCGGAAGTATCTGCCGGCGATCATCCGCGGCGAGACGGTCTGCTCGATCGCGGTGACCGAGCCCGACGCCGGCTCCGATGTCGCGGGTCTGAAGACGCGCGCGCGGCGCGATGGCGATCATTGGGTCATCAACGGCGCCAAGATGTTCATCACCAACGCGGTCTATGGCGATATCCTGATCGTCGCCGCGCGCACCGATCCTCATGCCAAGGGTAGCCGCGGCATCTCGCTGTTCATCGTCGAGCGCAACACGCCCGGCATCACGGCAACCAAGCTCGACAAGCATGGCTGGCTTTGCTCGGACACCGCGGAGCTCGCGTTCCAGGACGTGCGCGTGCCGGCCGAGAACCTGCTGGGCGAGGAGAACAAGGGTTTCTATGGCATCATGGAGACGTTCCAGAACGAGCGCATCTGCATCGGCGGCATCTGCGCCGGCGAATCCGCCAAGGCGATCGAGCTGACGACGAACTATGTGAAGACACGGCAGGCATTCGGCGGCCCGCTCTGGAATCAGCAGGGCGTACGGATGAAGCTTGCTCAGCTCGCCGCGAAGGCGGCTGCCGCGCGGGCGCTGGCCTATCAGGCCGCCGAGCTGGCCGCGGCCGGAAAGGAATGTCTCCGCGAAGTGTCGATGGTGAAGGCGCTGTCGCCAGAGGTGCTGCACGAGGTCGTGCATGGCTGCCTGCAACTGCATGGCGGCTCAGGCTTCATGCGCGGCACGCCGATCGAGCGCATGGTGCGCGACGCCCGGGTGCTGACGATCGGCGGCGGCGCCACCGAGGTGATGCTGGAAGAGGTTGCCAAGCGGATGTGAGGGGCCTTACCTCGCCCCGCCTGCGGGGAGAGGTCAGATCGCATCGCAAGATGCGATCTGGGTGAGGGGGTACAGGACTATCCATCCACACGACTCGTGGAGAGAGGCCCCTCACCCCAACCCTCTCCCCGTAAGAACGGGGCGAGGGAGCACACCTACGTCGGGGCTACGTCTACTTCGCCTGCTTGCAGCCGAGCACCCTGCCCAACGGTCCGCGCCGCGATGCCCGGCTTCAGCCGCCAATCCTGTCCAAAGTCCGCGAGCGGATGAAAGAACAGCGGCTCGGTCGTCTCGATCTGCCGCAGCCGCTTCGCGTAGTCGTCGAGATAGCGATGCCGCGTCGCCTCATCGACGAAATTCACCGAATACGACACGAACGGCGGCAGCACCTTGCAGCCGGCATAGGCCAGCATGCCGTTCTGGATCGGCCACAGCACCACATCGAGCGCGCCGACCAGCCCGTCAGGCGCGCACATGCCGGGATAGGCGGCGGTCGAGGTCACGACCATGGCGCGGCGGCCAGCGAGGCCGCCGGTATCGTAGCGGCGGCCGCTGCCGTAGACCGCGCCGTTGACGAACACGCGATCGATCCAGCCCTTCATGATGGCGGGGACGGAGAACCACCACAGCGGAAACTGCAGGATCAGCAGATCACACCACAGCAGCTTTTCGATCTCGGTCGCGATGTCGCCGCTGAGCGCGCCATGTTGCAGATTGTGTTTCTGCTCGCGATCATATTGCAGCCGGTCGGGAAACCGCCGCGTACCGAAATCATCTGATGTCGCCACCGGATTGAAGCGCATGGCGTAGAGGTCGGAGATCCTGACGGTGTGCCCGAGCGCGGTGAGCTCCGCGACCGACCGCGCCAGCAGCGCAGCGTTGAACGACTGCGTCTCTTGATGGGCAAATACGATCAGGACCTTCATCGCTCTAGTCCACCGGCTTGAAGCTGAGCGTTTTCGCATCAGCCTGCATGATCTGCAGCTTCTGGTTGGAGAAGCGGACGCCGGGGCCGAAGCTGATCGGCGCCATCACGCCGGTTTCGACGTTCTTGGTCTTCTCCAGCTCCGAGATGGTGCAGGCCCAGGTCGGCTGCTTGCCGCAGCGCTCGATCGCCGCGATCAGGACCTTCGCGGCGGCATAGCCGGTCATGGTGTAGCGGTTGATGCCCTTGAACTCGGCCTCCGAGACCAGCGGCTTGGCCTTCTCCAGGAACGCCTTGCCGGCTGCGCCCGCGAACGGTTCGACATAGTCGACCGCGTAGATGCCGTCGCCCGCCGGCCCCATCAGCTTCAACACCGGCTCGATCCTGCCGGGCCAGAAGATGCCGGTCACCGGCTTGATGCCGAGCTTCTCGAGCTCCTTCATCATCGCGATGTTCTCGGCGATGATGCCGCCGGCCAGGAACACCTCGGCGCCGGACTCCTTCAGCTGCAGCATGTCGGATGAGAAGTCCTGCTGGCCCTTCTTGTAATTGCCGCTGTAGACGACGGTCAGCTTCTTGGCCTTGACCACGGAATCGAAGCCGTCGTGCACGGTGATGCCGTAATCGTCGTCCTGAGTGATCAGGCCCCACTTCTTGCCGGGGGTCTTGTCGGCGAGGAAGTTGACGAGGTGGATGATGCCTTCCTCGTAGGATTGCCCGACCACGAACACGTTCTTGCGCGGCGGCTCCCACAGGAATTTGACCGGCGCGACGTCGATCACGGTCGGGATGCCCGACTTCTCCAGCACCGGCATGACAGCGATCGACTGGCCCGAACCGGAGATGCCGATCATTGCGAACACCTTGTCGACGTCGATCACCTTCTTGACGCCCTGGATGGTCCGCGCGGTGACGTAGCCGTCGTCCTCCAGCACATATTTGATCTTGCGGCCGTTGATGCCGCCGGCGGCGTTGGCTTCGGCGATCGCGATCTTGTGGCCGATCGAGGCCGCAACGCCGAGCAGTGCCGGCGGGCCGGTCAGCGGTTCGACGTCGCCGATCAGGATCTCGGTGTCGGTGATCCCGGGATCGGCGGCGCGAGCCGGGTCGGTGGCAAGACAGGCGGTGGTGAGCAGCAGCGATGCTGCCGCCAGATGTTTGATCATTGTTTCCTCCTCATGGTGTTGCGTCTTTTTCTTGTTAGTAGCGCAGCGGCCAGTGCACCCAGGCTCGCTTGATGTCATGCCAGGCGCCGACCAGCCCCCTCGGCTGGAAGCGCAGGAACAGGATGATGACGAGGCCGTAGAGCATGCTCTTCAGCTCCTGCGCCCCGGTCGTGAAGGTCGCGTCCATCTGCGCGCTGAACAGGCTGAAGACCAGCCTGGTCGCCTCCGGCAGCAGAACGATCAGGACAGTGCCGAGCGCCGCGCCGAGCGCCGAGCCGAGCCCGCCGACGATCAGGATCGCCAGCGCCTCGATCGAGAGCAGGAACGGAAAGCCCTCGACGCTGACGAAGGACAGATAGATGCCGTAAAGCGCGCCGGCGATGCCGGTGATGAAGGCCGAGGTGACGAACGCGAACAGCTTGTAGGCATGCAAATTGATGCCCATGACGCGGGCCGCGGTATCGTTGTCCCGGATCGCGACGAAGGCGCGGCCGACCCGGCTGCGGCGGATGTTGAGGGTGGCGAACAGCGTCAGTGCCGCGATCGCGAGGCAGAGATAGGTGAAGGCGGCATCGCTGTCGAAGCTGATGCCGAGGATCTCGGGCCGCTGCACCTGGATGCCGCGGGCGCCATTGGTGAGCCAGCGCATCTCCAGGATCACGGTGTTGATGATGAAGGAGAAGGCGAGTGTGGTGATGGCGAGATAGAGCCCCTTGAGCCGCAGCGACGGCGCGCCGACGATCAGGCTCGCCAGCGCCGGCACCACGCCGGCGCCGAGGAAGCCGACCAGCGGCGGCATGTGATATTTCGACACCAGCACCGCATAGGCATAGGCGCCGGTGACGAGGAAGCCGACATGTCCGAGCGAGATCAGGCCGGTGTAGCCGGTCAGGATATTGAGCCCGAGCGCGCCGGTCACCGTGATCAGGATGATCATCAGGAACGACAGCGCATAGGAGTTGAGCAAATAGGGCGCTGCGATCAGCGCCAGCAGCAGCACGACCGACCACTGCCACACCGGCGGGGAATCGATCAGCGCAACCAGCTCGCCATAGCTCTGCTTGTAATCGCCGGTCCGCATCACACCCTCTCGATATCCCGTTCGCCGAAAATGCCGAACGGGCGGACCATCAGCACCACGATGATCATGGCAAAGCCCGCGACCTCCTTCATGCCGGAGCCGAGATAGCCGCCCGCCAGGTTTTCGGTGATGCCGATCAGGAGGCCGCCGAGGCCGGAGCCCAGCACGGCGTCGAGCCCGCCCAGGATCGTGGCCGGAAACGCCTTCAGCCCGAGCTGGAACATCGCCGGCGACAGATCGTAGGACAGCGCGAAGAACACGCCGCCGATGCCGGCGATCACCGAGGAGGCAGCCCAGGCCAACGCATGGACCTTTGTGGCGCTGATGCCCATCAACAGCGCGGTGCGGTCGTCGGCCGCGACCGCGCGCATTGCGACGCCGACCTTGCTGTAGCGGAAGAACGCCCAGATCGCGACGAGGAGCAGAAGCAGCGTTGCGATGACGGCAAGCTGCCCGGTGCGCACGCCGATGCCGCCGAGATGCACGATGCCGCGGCCCATGCCGATATCGAGCCCATGCGGATAGGCGTCCCAGATGAAGTTGATCGCCGAGCGCAGGATCACCGCGAGCCCGATCGTGACCATCACGGTCGCGAACACCGGCTCGCCCAGCATCGGCCGCATCACGAGCCGCTCGATGATCAGCCCGAGCAGGACCGCAGCGAGGATCGCGCCGATGGCAACCACGAACACGTTCCCGCCGACCGTGGTCGAGATCGTCCAGGCGATATAGGCCGTGATCATGGTCATCTCGCCCTGGGCGAAATTGACCAGCCCGGTCGATTTGTAGATCACCGCAAAACCCATCGCGATCAGGCCGTAGATCGCGCCGATCGCTAGCCCCGAGATCAGAAGCTGGATCAGATACTGCATTCAGCCCTCCGCCCGGTAGATGATCGCGAGCTCGCGCGCGAACTTCTTCTCGATCATGGCGCGGCGCACCTTCTGCGTGGCGGTCAGCTCGCCGTCGTCGTGGTCGAGCTCCTTCTCCAGGATGGCGAAGCGCCTGATGTTCTCGACCCGCGCGAAACGCTTGTTGGTCTCACCCACGATGCGCTCGACCAGCTCGTGCACTTCCGGCAGCTGCGACAGCGACTTGTAGTTGGTGTAGGCGAGCGCCCGGTCGCGCGCCCAGCGGCCGACATTGTCGTAATCGACCTGCACGATGGCGCCGAGGTACTTTTTGGCCTCGCCGACCACGATCGCTTCCTTGATGAACTCGGAATCCTTAAGCGCATTCTCGATCTCAGACGGAGCGATGTTCTTGCCGCCGGCGGTGATGATGATCGCCTTCTTGCGATCGACCACGGCGATCTCGCCATTGTCGAGGATGTCGATGATATCACCGGTGCGCAGCCAGCCGTCTTGTTCCAGAGAGGCCGTCGAGGCATTCTCGTCGAGGAAGTAGCCCTTGAAGACGCCGGGGTTGCGCAGCAGGATCTCGCCGTCGGCATCGAGTTTCCATTCGGTCTGCGGTAGCGGCACGCCGCAACCACCGATCCGGTGGTGACCCTCGGTCTGGATGAAGGCGACGCCGCCGCTTTCAGTGAGGCCATAGCCCTGCGACACCGGGCGGCCGATGATGTCGAAGAAGCGCAGCATCTCCGGCGAGATCGAGGCGCCGGCGCAGAGCCGGTGCCGGCTGTAGGCGAAACCGAGATGGCGCTGCAAATTGCGGAACATCAAAAGATAGAGCAGCCCATAGGCGGCGTGATCGAGCCAATTGGCTTTGCCGGCCTGCCGGCGGTCGGACAGCGTACGGCCCCAGGCGAGGCAGGCCTTGGTGAAACTCTGCCGCAGCCGGCCGCTTTCGCCGAGCCGGAACAGAAAGCCCTGCTGCAGCTTCTCGTAGATGCGCGGCACGCCGACAAAGAACGTCGGCGCAATCTCGCGGATGTTGATCGCGACCGTGTCGATCGATTCGGCAAAGGAGACGGTGCCGCCGAGCACGAGATGCGTGACCGTGCCGTAGCAGCGTTCGGCGACATGGCACAGCGGCAGATAACTCACCGCCTCGAACGGCTTGTCGGCGATCCCGACGGTTTTGGCATAGGCATAGGCGGCGTAGACGAGATTGCGATGGGTGAGCATCGCCCCCTTGGGCGGGCCGGTCGTGCCCGAAGTGTAGACCAGGATGCAGACATCGTCGGGCGCGCCCTGGCTGATCAAGCGATCGAGGGTAGCGTTGGTCTCCGGATTCTCCCGCGCATATGTCGTGCCGCGCTCGCACAGCGCCGCGAACGACATCAGCTGCGATTGGCGATAGTGCCGGAGGCCCTTCATGTCGACGCAGACGATGGCCTCGAGATCCGGCAGGCCGCCATTGTTGGCCATCGCGTCGTGCACCTTGTCGGTCTGCTCCTGATCGCCGGTGACGACGACACGGGCGCCGGAATGCTTGACGATATATTGCAGCTCGACCCAGGGATTGGTCGGATAGATGCCGACCGCGACCGCGCCGATCATCTGGGCGCCGAGGTCGGCGTAAAACCATTCCGGCGTGTTCTCGCCGGCGATGGCGATGCGGTCACCGGGCTTGATGCCGAGCGAGAGCAGGCCCAGCGCGACAGCGCACGCCGTTTCGTAATAGTGCCGCCAGGAATACGGGTTCCAGATGCCGTAGTCTTTCTCGCGCAGCGCCAGCGCGTCGCCATGCATGGCGGCGCGCTGCCGCAGCAATTGCGGGATGGTGATGGCGGCATCCGCGAGCGCCGCCTGCAACGTGTCGGCTCCCGCCGCAGATGCGCTGCGCACGGCACTGTCGTGCAGCGGCGGATGGGTGGTGCGCAGGCTGTCCAGCGTCGACATCATGCGCCCGCCTTTGTCATCGCTTCAGCGCGCTGGCCACCGAGATAGGCCTCCGCGACGGCCGGATCGCGCCTGATCTCGTCGGGCGTGCCCTCGGCGATCTTGCGGCCGAAATTCAGCACATGGATGCGGTCGGAAATGTCCATCACGATGCGCATCTCATGCTCGATCATCACGACGGTGATGCCGAGCTCGTCCCGGATGTCGAGCACGAAGCGCGCGATGTCCTCGGTCTCCTCCTGGTTCATGCCGGAGACCATCTCGTCGAGCAGCAGCAGTTTTGGCTCGCAAGCGAGCGCCCGGGCGAGCTCGACGCGCTTCTGCTGGCCATAGGACAGGGTGCCGACCACGGCGTCCCTGATATGCTCGATCTCGAGGAATTCGATGATGTGCTCGACGCGCTGCCGGGCCGCGATCTCTTCGTTGCGGGTGCGGCCGAAGAACACCACGGCGTCGAGCACGGTCGAGCGCAGATGCGTGTGGCGGCCGATCAGGATGTTCTCGACCACGGTGCCGTGCTTGAACAGCGCTAGATTCTGGAAGGTGCGGCCGATGCCGACGGCGGCGAACTTCCACGGCGAAATCGTCGCAAGATCGATGCCGTCGAAGATGATGCGGCCGCCGCTCGGCCGCAGCACGCCGGAGATCATGTTGAACAGCGTGGTCTTGCCGGCGCCGTTCGGGCCGATCACGCTGCAGATCTCGCCTCGGCTTACTTCAAGGCTGACATTGCCGACCGCCTGCAGGCCGCCGAAGCGCTTTGACAGGTTCTCGATTGCGAGCAGCGCGGTCACGACAGCCACCGCTTGCGGCGCTTGTAGTGCTTGACGTCGCGCAGGCTCTTGCGGCCGGACGAGGAAACGCCGAGATAGAATTCCTGGACGTCCTCGTTGGCGGTGAGCTTTTTGGCCGGGCCGTCGAGCACGACGCGGCCGGTCTCCAGGATGTAGCCATAGTCGGCAATATCGAGCGCGCGCTGCGCGTTCTGTTCGACCAGCAGCACGGTCATCTTCAGCTCGTCGCGCAGGCGGACGATCACCTCATAGATGCGATCGATGATCAGCGGCGCGAGGCCGAGCGACGGCTCGTCGAGCGCCAGCAGCACGGGATCGGTCATCAGCGCGCGGCCGATCGCGAGCATTTGCTGCTCGCCGCCGGACATGTAGCCGGCGATCTGGTCACGCCGCTCGTGCAGCCGCGGAAACAGCGCAAATACCTTGTCGCGGCGCTCGCGCGCCTCGGCGCCGGTCCTGGTGTAGCCGCCCATCTGCAAATTCTCGTCTGTTGTCAGCGCCGCGAACACGCGGCGGCCCTCCGGCACCTGGACGATGCCGCGGCGGACCAGTTCGTCCGGCGCGAGGCGATGCACCTCGTCATTGCGGAAGCGGATGCTGCCGTTCTCGATCACGCCTTCCTCGGTGTAGAGGATGCCGGACATCGCCTTCAGCAATGTCGACTTGCCGGCGCCGTTGGAGCCGAGCAAAGCGACGATGTTGCCCTCGGGCACCGCGATCGAGACATCGCGGATCGCCTCGATCGCGTTGTCGTAGACGATCCGGATGTTGCGGAATTCGAGCAGGGCATCCGTTGCCGTGAGCGGCGCTGCCTGCGGCGTCAGATGCGGGATCGTCGTCGGCATCTTGCTCAGACCCGGCCGGCCGAGCGGCGCTGGCGCGTGGCGAGGATCGTGTCGGTGACGATCTTGGCGGTCTCGGCGCAGGCCTGGGTGCCGCCATTGCCATACTGCTTCACCGCGTCGCCGACACACCACAGGCCCTCGATGCCGGTCTCGCGCGGCAGGTCGTAGCCAGCGCAGCTGCGTTGCGCCGGCCAGTCGTCCCGCATCACCCGGATCGACAGGATTTTCGCCTGGTCGAAATTGGCGAACTGCTCGCGAAGGTCTTCCAGCGCGAGCGCGACCTCGGCGTCCCCATCGAAATCGCCGAGCGCTGGCACCGGCACCGCATAGGCGACGTAGAGATGCCAGCCTGGCGGAGCCAGCTCCGGACAGGTCGCGGACAGATTGGCCATGTTGCAGAGCCGGCGCGTCTTGCCGAAGGTGACGATGCCGGGATGGTTGATCAGCGGCTCGCGGCTCGCGACGTTGATCACGATGTTGGCGGCCGGGCGCAGATCGTTCTTCACCTTGGCGACGTAATCCGCCGGGAAGGCCTCGCTGCCGGCGAGCGCGACAGTGGCTTTCGGTCCGGCATTGCTGATGACGAGGTCGGTGTCGATCCGCACCCGCTCGCCGTTCCGCATAACGGTGACGCCTTCGACGCGGCCGTTGGCGCTGTGGATCGTGGTCGCCGGCGTGCCGAGCCAGATATCGCCGTTGCGCTCGATCGCGCTGCCGAGGCTGTTCCAGACGCCGATCGTTCCCTGCGGGCAGAAGCCGAATTTCTTGAAGGCACCCTTGCTGGTGAAATAGGTGAGGAAGGCGCGGGCAGGCAGCTCGGCGGCGTTGCAGGCGAAGATCGCCGCGCAGAGGTTGCGGAACAGCGCATGCACCGTGGCGTTGCTGGTGTAGCCCTTCAGCCAGTCCTCGGTCGATTGCCGTCCGTCGGGCAGATTGCCGGAGCGGGCATCGGCGAATTTTTCCAGGATGCGCGAGGCCTGTTTCGTGAGCTGCCCGAGCAGCAGCGACCAGCCGCCGCGGCCGACGTCGATCACCTTGCCGTCGATGAAGAACGAGCTCGCGGGCTCCGGCGCGCGGATGTCGAGCGGCGCGCCGACGGTGTGGAAGGTCTCCTCGAAGACGCCGCCGAACTCGATCGCGATCGCGCCGATATTGACCTTGAAGCCGTCGATCTCCTCGGTCGAGGCGCGGCCGCCAAGCCGGTCCTTGTCGTCAACGACGAGCGTATGCAACCCGCCATGGGCGAGGCGCGCCGCGGCGCACAGCCCGCCGGCGCCGGCTCCGATCACGACAGCATCGATCCTCTGAGTATCCACGCGCAGCCTCCCTCGATGCCGCCGGGTTGGTCCCGGCGTGCGCAATCCGCTTGCTTGATGACAGGCAGTCTAATATAATCCGACCGGTCGTTCAAATTATTTTTTGACGCAGGTCAAAGCCTGGATGCGCGTGGTCGAACAGTTCTGGTGGATGGTGCCCGCAAAGGGGAGGAGGGCGCGGAGCCGCAGTAGTATAGAGAGACGGCGGCTGACCGATTCCGGCGGCGCCGATGGTGGATGAGAGAGACAGGTATGGCGCGGACGCGCTCAGAAAATTACGACGAGATCCAGCGGGGCATTCTCACCACCGCCTGCGGCCTGTTCGCGCGGCAAGGCTATATGCGTGCCTCGATCGCCGACCTTGCGGATGCCTGCAAGCTGTCGCGCGGCGCGCTGTATCATTATTTCGATTCGAAGGAAGCGATCCTGTTCGCGATCCTCGATGCGCATATCCGCGAGATGATCGCCGATGTCGAAGCCGCGATGGCCGGCAGGACGGCGACGCTGGAGCAGTTCCGCGCCGCGATCCAGGCCATCGTCGCGCTCAACGCACGCTCGAGCGACGAGCAGCGCGTCATCCTCAACGACCTCTCGTTCCTCGGCGAGACCGAGCAGGATGCGATCAAGGCGCTGGAGCGCCAACTGGTCGACACGGTCTCCGATCTTCTGGTCAAGCTCGACAAGGAAGGCAAGATCGTCAAGCGGACCAAGAAGATCTACAGCATGATGCTGTTCGGCATCCTGAACTTCAGCCACACTTGGTACGACCCGAAGGGCGGCATCGATCCTCACGAATTCGCCGACATGGTGGTGGACCTGTTCCTGTACGGTTTTACCATGCCGGTGCCGGCGAAGGATGCCGCCCGGCCGCTGCGCCAGCGCGCGTGAGCTGGTGCGTCTTCAGGGCGGCGGCGTTACTTCTGCAGAATGTGCACGTAACAGACAGCGCCCACGCCGACCATGTGCGCCAGTCCGGTTCGCGCGCCGCCATGCTGGCGCGGGCCCGCTTCACCACGCAGCTGCATCACGATCTCGCTGATCTGGCCGATACCGGTCGGGCCGATCGGATGTCCCATCGCGATCAGGCCGCCGGAGGGATTGATCGCACATTGCCCGCCGATATCGAGCGCGCCCTCCTTCAGCATGCGAACGCCATGCCCCTCTGGACAGAGTCCGATGCTCTCGATGTAGTGCAGCTCCTCGACCGTGAAGGCGTCGTGCAGCTCGATGATGTCGAGGTCTTTCGGCGCCAGCTTGGCCTGCGCCAAAGCGAGGTCGGCGGTTTCCTTGGTGAGCGCCGCGTCGAAGCCAGCGCCGGGCGGATAGACCCGCTCGCTGCGGCCGACCGACGCCGTGGTACGGATGGCACGGCCGGCGTCGATGCCTAATCTGCGAATGCCGTCCTCGGATGCGACGATGACCGCGGCGGCGCCTTCGCCGATCGGCGTGCATTGCAGTGCCGTCAGCGATCCCGACACCCGCTTGCCGCCGAGCACCTCGTCGAGCGTGCGCTCCTGCTGCCGCTGTGCATTGGGATTCTTCGCCCCGTTGCGATGGTTCTTCACTGCGACCAGCGCGATGTCCTCGGCCGTGGCGTTGTGACGGACCGAATATTCATTGGTCAGCATAGCGAAATGGGTGAAGGGGACGATGGCGTCCTCGGCGAGGTTTCCGATGCCGGTGTCGGCGCGGCGCACCGGATTGCGCTTGTCGACGCCAATGGCGAGCGCAACGTCGGAGATGCCGCTCGCGACCTCGATGCAGGCGTGGCGGAACGCGGTCGATCCGGAGGCCGACGCATTCTCGACATGCATCAGCGGTGCGCCGGTCGCGCCGAGATGGCGCAGCATCGGCCGCCCCGACGCCATGCCGAGCAGCGCGGTCGCGACATAGCTCGATTCCACCGCGGGCCATTCGACGCGCGCATCCGCCAGTGCAGAGCGGATCGCGGTGAGGCCGAGCTCCACATAGGGCGTCTCGCTCGGGTTCTGATAGCGGTGCCAGCCGATGCCGACGACATAGACCGGGCGCAGTTCGTTGAGTGATCGTGTCATGGCGGAGCTCCGGGTCGATCAGGATGCGATGCTGAAGCGGAGATCGAGCACGGTCTCGCCGCTCTCGCTTTGTCCGACTGAAGCGAGCCGGCCGGTCACGCGCTGTCCCGGCGCAACCGGTGCGCTGTCATCGGCCAGCAGGGTGCGGATCACAGGCCCGTCGTCGAGCGCAACCTTGACGATGGTGAAGGGGGCCGGGCGGTTCTTGTCGGCGTGCAGGTGAACGGTCGCTTCCGCAAGCAGCGTTCCATTGGCCGATAGCTCGCAAGGCGTCAGCGCATCGCCATGGCTGCCGCAGCGCTCGCAGCCATAGGTCTGCATCGGGAAGAACACGTATCCGCAGCGGCACCGGCCGCCCTTGAGGCGCACCGTCGCCCCCTCCCGATCATTTGACCCCGCGGAATACAGGCCTGGTTTCAACAGCTTGCTCGGTTGCATGGTTTCCTCCAAAGAAACTTGTTGACTAACCAACAAACATTATTCTAGCTTGAATGCAAGCAAGAAGTGGCCGCATGGCAAAGGGAGCGAAGCTGAATGGCACGAGCAGTTCGACGCGCGCAGGAGCCGCGGGATGACGCGCCGGCGTCACGGCGGACGCAGGTCGAGCGCCGCGACGAGGCAGAGCGGCGGATCCTTGAAGCCGCCGCGCAGATCGTCGCCGAAAACGGCCTCGAGGCGATCACCCTGGCGGAGGCCGGCGCGCGCGCCGGTTACAGCCGCGGGCTGCCGTCACACTATTTCAAGACCAAGGCGGATCTGCTGTCGGCGCTCGGCGCCTATATCATCGATTCATTCATCACCGATCGCCGCGCCGCTTCGCCCGAACTGACCGGCTATGACGGCCTGATCGCATCGTTCAAATATTACTTCGTGATGCCGGCGCGGGCGCCGGTCATGGCGCGCGCGTTTCACGCCGTGCTCGCCGGCGCACTCACCGTGCCGCCGATCACGGCGACGGTCGCCAAGCTCAACCGAGAGACGCGAGGCGAGATCGCCGCCGGCCTCAGGGCAGGGATCGTCGCGGGCCGCTTGCGCGCCGACATCGATCTGGAAACCGAGAGCGCGCTGATCCTCGCCGGTCTGCGCGGATCGGTGGCGCAGTGGCTGGTCGATCCGGAGGGCGTCGATCTCGAGGCCATCAGCGCGCGCTTCATTGCCACGGTCGAGGGAAGGCTGGCGAAATGAGCATTCTGCCGAACAGCATCGAGTATTGGGCGGCCAATCGCCCCGATGATGTCGCCTTCATCGAAAGTGATCGCCGGTTGACATGGTCGCAGCTCAACGATGCCGCGAACCGTGTTGCGCATGGCCTGGCGGCCCGCGGCGTTGTCGCCGGCGACATTGTGGTGCTGCGGACCCAGATCCGGATCGAGTGGCCGATCCTGAGCGAGGCGATCGGCAAGCTGCGCTGCTCGCTGCTCGGCCTGAACTGGCGGCTGACGCCGTCGGAGACGCAGTATGTGCTGTCCAACAGCGGCGCCCAGGTCGTGGTCTGCGACGATGAGGATCCCGCGGCACTGAAGCCCGCATTCGAGGGCTTGCCGATCAAGCTCGCGGTCTCGATCGGCGTGGCATCGCCCGGCTTCGTCGCATTCTCCGAACTGCTCGAGGCGTCTGCCGAGCCGGCGCTGCATTCAACCGGCCGGCCGCCGCTGATCCTCTACACCTCGGGCACCACCGGCCTGCCCAAGGGCGTGGTCTCGGTGCTGCAGCCCGGCGTGCAGATGGATGCCCGCATCAGCGAATATCTCTCCGACGTGGCATCGACCCGGCGCGGTCAGCCCGGCGGGGTGTCGCTGTTGACGCTGCCGCTGCATCACGGCGCAGGCCCCTCCCAGGTCTGGGGCGCGATCCAGCTTGGCAATCCGACCGTCATGATGCGCCGTTTCGACCCCGAAGGCGCGCTTCGCCTGATCGCGCAGCATCGCGTCACCAACTGGACCGGCGTCCCCACCATGTACAAGCGCCTCGCGGCGCTGCCGAAGGACGTGCTCGATACCTACGACGTGTCGTCGATCCGTGCGCTCTCGGTCGGCGCGGCCCCGGTGCCCTTCGAGCTCAAGCGCTGGATCATCCGTTATTTCGGTGGCGGCGTTCTCGGCGAAGGCTACGGCGCCACCGAGGTCGGCATGATCAGCTTCCTGCCGCCTGAGATGCAGGAGCTCAAGCCGGGCTCGAGCGGCCGTCCGCACAAGCATGTCGACATCTCCATTCGCGATACCGAGGGGCACGAGCTGCCGCGCAACCGGTCCGGCGAGATCTGGATCAGGACGCCGGTGACGATCCGCTCTTACCTGAACGGCAAGCCGCTCGGAGCCGACACGCGCGACGACGACGGATATTTCCGCGTCGGCGATGTCGGGATGCTCGACGGCGACGGCTATCTGTTCATCACCGATCGCGCCAAGGACATGATCATTGCCGGCGGCGTCAACATCTACCCGGCCGAGATCGAGGCTGCGATCCTCCGGCACCCCGATGTGCAGGACGTCGCTGTCATCGGAATCCCCGACGACGAGTTCGGCGAGCAGGTCAAGGCGTTCTGCGAGCTGAAGCCGGGCCACGAAACCGACGAGGCCGCGATCCTCGCGTTCTGCCGCGACCACCTTGCTTCGTACAAGCGGCCCAAGACGCTGTCGATTGTCGATGAACTGCCACGCAACACCATGGGCAAGCTGCTCAAGCGTGAATTGCGCGAGCCCTATTGGAAGGGACGGGAGAGAAACGTATGAATGATATCCTTGATTTGAACGGCAAGGTGACGCTGATTACCGGTGCGGGCCAGGGCGTCGGGCGCCAGATCGCGCTGCATTTCGCCGCGCACAACGCGGCCGGCATCGTCGTCAACGATTACTTCCTTGAGCGCGCCGAACAGGTCGCGCGGGAAATCAATGCCGCCGGCGGCAAGGCGATCGCGGCGCAGGCCGACGTCACCGATCTCGCCTCGGTGAAGGCGATGATCGGCAAGGCCGAGCAGGCTTTCGGCCCGGTCGACGTGCTCGTCAACAATGCCGGCAATGCCGGCGCCACGCCTGACCCCGACGCGCGTAAGCCGTTCTGGGAGACCGGCCCGGAGGTCTGGAACAGCTTCATCGGTGTCAATCTCTACGGCGTCATCAACTGCGCCTCGGCCTGCATTCCGCAGATGATCGAGCGCAAGGGCGGACGCATCGTCACCATCATCTCGGATGCCGGCCGCGCCGGCGAAGCGGGCCTCGAGGTCTATTCGGGCGCAAAGGCGGGCGCTGCGGGCTTCACCCGTGCGGTCGCGCGATCGCTCGGTCGTCACAACATCACGGCGAACTGCGTGGCGATTGCCGCCACCCTGACCCCTGCGATCGAGGCGCGGCTGAAGGCCAATCCCGAGATGCAGAAGAAGATGATGGAGAAATACGTCATCCGCCGCCCCGGCCTGCCGTCCGACGTCGCCAACATGGTGCTGTTCCTCGCCTCCGATGCGAGCGCGTGGATCACCGGCCAGACCTATCCGGTCAATGGCGGCTTTACCTTCGCATTGTGAGGCGCAGCGATGACCACTGAAAACGAACAGGTCGTTCTGACCGAGCGGCGCGGCCACATCCTCGTCGTCACCCTGAATCGTCCCGAAGCGCGCAATGCGTGCAACCTCGCGCTCGCACGCGGCATCTCCGATGCGATGGATCTGCTCGACGCGGAGGATGCGCTGTTTGTCGGCGTCATCACCGGCGCGGGCGGCAATTTTTCGGCCGGCGCCGATCTCAAGGCGGTGGCGCGCGGCGAGCGCGGTGTCACCGAGCGTGGCGGCTTCGGATTGTTTCGCCGGCCGCCGCGCAAGCCGCTGATCGCAGCAGTCGAGGGCTATGCGGTCGGCGGCGGGCTCGAGCTCTGCCTGTCCTGCGATCTCATCGTCGCCGCGCGCGACGCCAAGATGGGCCTGCCGGAAGTCCGGCACAATGTCGTCGCCGTCGGCGGCGGCCTGTTCCGACTGCCGAAGCGGATTCCCTATCACGTCGCCATGGAGCTGGCGCTGACCGGGCAGTTCAAGGGCGCGGAGTACTTCGAGCGCCTCGGCCTCGTGAACCGGCTCGTCGAACCCGGGCAGGCGCTCGACGCCGCGATTGCCTTCGGCAACGAGATCCTGGTCAACGGCCCGACCGCGCTCGCCGCCTCGAAGGAGATCGTCTTCCAGGCCGCGAACTGGACCGACGAAGCGGGATGGACCGCACAGGCGCCGATCGCGGAGCGCGCCTTCAACTCCGAGGACCGCGTCGAAGGCCTGAAGGCGTTCGCCGAGAAGCGCAAGCCGGTGTGGAAGGGACGCTGATCATGCAGGCCGCTGCCCGCCGGAGCGCGCTTCCGGCCGCGATCGCGCAGCGGCTTCGGCTGCCGCTGATCGCAGCGCCGATGCTGCGTGTATCCGGTGTCGATCTCGTCACCGCGGTCTGCCGTGCCGGCGCGATCGGTGCGTTTCCGACCGCGAACGCGCGCTCGGTCGAAGAGCTCGATGCCTGGCTCACCCAGATCGAGCGCGGTGTCGCCGAACCCGGCCGCCCGGCCGCACCGCATTGTCCGAACCTCATCATCCGCCAGCCGCGCTTCAAGGACGATCTCGCCTGCCTGGTCCGGCACAGGGTCGAGATAGTCATCACCAGCGTCGGCTCGCCGGCTGCGGCCGTTCAACCGCTGCATGATGTCGGCTGCCTGGTGTTTGCGGATATCGCCTCGCTGCGGCATGCGGAGAAGGCGATCGAGGCCGGCGCCGATGGTTTGATCCTGCTCACGGCAGGGGCCGGCGGGCAGACCGGCTGGGCCAATCCATTCGCCTTCGTGCGCGCGGTGCGCGCCATGTTCGACGGTCCGGTCGTGCTCGCGGGCGGCGTGACCGACGGCACCGCGCTCGCCGCGGCGCGGCTGCTCGGCTGCGATCTTGCCTATATGGGAACGCGCTTCATCGCTGCGCGCGAGAGCATGGCGAGCGATGCCTATCGGAGGATGCTGGTCGACAGCACGCTCGACGACATCATGCTGACCAAGGCCTTCACCGGGCTCGACGCCAGCATGCTGCGGCCCTCGATCGTCGCCGCGGGCCTCGATCCCGCAAATCTCGACGAGGCCGTGTCGGAGGCGCGTGCGCGCGAAAAGTTCGGGGGCAAGAGCGACGCTGAAGGACCACGGCGCTGGATCGAGGTCTGGAGTGCCGGGCATTCGGTCTCCGGCGTCCATGCGGTGACGGGAGCTGCCGCCATCGTCGACGAGATCGCCGCGCAATATCAATTGGCATTCGAAAGAGGCGCCGCATAAGGCGCCCAATCCAACGGAGGAAACCATGATGACGATCAGCCGTCGAACGCTGCTCGGGACGACGGCGGCCGCGCTCGCGGCGTCGATTGGCGGCAAGGTATTTGCCGGCGCTTCCTATAATCCTGGCGCCAGTGACGCAGAAATCCGTATCGGGCAATTCGGACCGCTCAGCGGCCCGGTGTCGTCGTTCGGTGTGCTCGCCAATGCGATGGATGCCTATTTCCGCATGCTGAACGACGCCGGCGGCATCAATGGCCGCAAGATCAAGTTCATCAACTATGACGACGCCTACAGCCCGCCGAAATCGGTCGAAGCGGCGCGGCGTCTGGTCGAAGGCGACGAGGTGCTGTTCATCGCCGGCGCGATGGGAACGCCGGGCAACATCGCCGTGCAGAAATATTTGAACGCGCGAAAGGTCCCGCAGCTGTTCCTGGCGGCGGCCGCCAGCAAGCTGTCGGATCCGGCCACCAATCCGTGGACCATGGTCGGCGGATCGACCTACGAGATCGAAGGAGGCGTCGTCGGCCGCTACATCGCCGGCTCCACGCCCGATGCGAAGATCGGCGTGCTGTACCAGAACGACGATGCCGGCAAGGCAACGCTGTCGGGCCTGAAGGCGGGATTGGGCGCGAAGATCGCGCAGATCGTCTCCGAGCTGAACTATTCGGTCGGCGATCCCACCATCGATTCCCAGGTCGTCCAGATGAAACTGTCCGGCGCCGACGTGGTGTTCCTCATCACCATCCCGAAGATGGCGAGTCAGGCGCTGCGCAAGATGGCCGCGCTCGAGTGGCGGCCGCAGGTGTTTCTCGGCGCCGGCAACGCCTCGGTGCGCGCGACGCTGAAGCCCGCGGGTTTCGAGACTGCCCAGGGCATTCTCGCCTTTGCGACCCGGATGGACCCCGGCAATCCGCTCTGGGCCGAGACGCCGGACATGAAGCAGTACATGGCGTTCCTCGACCGTTACGTCCCGAATGCCGACCGCGCGGACGACCTCTACGCCATCGGCTACACCGCCGCCGCAACCGCGGCTCACGTCATCAGCCAATGCGGCGACCAGCTGACGCGCACCAACATCCTGCACCAGGCGACCAACCTGAAGAACTTCGCCGCGCCGCTGCTAATTCCAGGCATCACCCTCAACACCACGCCGAGCGATTATGTGCCGATCAAGCAGTTTCAGCTGATGCGGTTCAAGGGCGAGGCCTATGAGAAGGTCGGCGAGCTGCTCACCGCGGCCTGACCCATCACGTCGCCTGCACATCCTTGTGATGGGCGTCGTGGGGCGCCGCGCGTAACACATGCGCGGCACGCTGCGTAGTCCTGCCACGAACGCCGCAACAGCGGCCGATGGTGGCATCGCAGCAAAGGAAGAAACATCCGCATGAATCTGTCGTTCAACATCGCCGAACGGGGCGAGGGGTCTTTTGGTCTGCTCGCGATCCTGCGCTGGGTCATGGTGGTGATCTTCGTGTCGTTCGGCATGCAGAAATTCACGCTGCAATCGGCGCAAGGCATCGTGCAATTCATCAGCAACAGCCCGTTCGTCTCATGGCTGTCGGTGTTCGGTCTCCGCGGCGAGGCCTATGTGCTTGGCGTCGTCGAGTTCGGCATTGCGGTGCTGCTGGCTGCCGGCGCCTTCAGCCCGGTCCTGTCGGCGATCGGCGCGCTGATGGGCGTGATCACCTTTGCGGTGACCTGGTCGTTCTTCTTCACGACACCCGGCGTGGTGAAATGGAGCCTGTCGACCGACCCGATGGCCTGGAACCTGGCCGGCGAGTTCCTGTTCAAGGACATCGTGCTGCTCTGCGTCTGCCTCGTGCTGCTGCTGGCGTCGTTGCCGCGGTCGATCGTCCCACTGCGTGGCAAGTAGGTTCCGCGCCGCGCGATCGTTGGTTAACCCGCGCTTAAACGGGAACCGCGTGCATCCGCGATCTGGAACAGACGATTCGTCGCACCTCGCTGTGTCTTGTCACTTGAATTCGGTCGGCTTATGCAACCCTCGATTGACAATTTGTTGCTAGTAAGAAACGGTCCCCAGTTGGGAGCGGAATGTGACGAAGTCAGACATATCGGTGACCGGCCCGGCAGGGGCCGGTACGGCGTTTCCGTCCAAGCCGATTCCCTGCATTTTTAAAGATCCCGCTTTTTTTAATTCCATTGCAGTTCCCGCACCGTGGCTGGAGTGGGAGGGCGGTCGCGATCGCGGTTTCCGGTAGTGACCGCTGGAACAGCGATCGGGCCGCCCCTTCCCCAGCCGGGACAGGTAACGGTGAAATGCGCGCAATCGTGAACGCGGACGCCTGGGCTCCATCGCTAGGATCGCGATGTCGCCATCTCGCGGTGGCTGAACAGATCAGCCTGCGGATGACATCGCAACATGGTTCCGATTTCGCTCTTGATGAAACACTGGCTCCCCGTCCGGATCGCAGCCGTCGTGCTTGCCGTCGCAGTTAGCGCGCTCGCGGGGGCGCGTGCGGATTCCGACATGGATGCGCTGATCAGGGACATCGTCACGACAGAACTCGCACCGACCGCGACCGCGTCCGATCCGGGCGGACTCGCCGCCGCGGTCTATGCCGGCGGCCGGCTCAGCTTCGTCAACTACGGTTTCGCCGACGCCGCGGACAAGCGGCCGGTCACGTCGGACACGCTGTTCAACCTTGCCTCGCTGCGCAAGCTGTTCGAGGCGACGCTGGTCGCACTCGCCACGGAGCGCGGTGAATTGCGATTGGACGATCCGGTTGGAAAGATTCTGCTCGAGTTGCACGGCGACTATATCAGCCACGTCACCGTCGGCGAGCTCGTCAACCATACGTCGGGGCTGCTGCTGCCGACCGACCATCCGCCCTGGCCGAACGAGACCTTCAGCCGCGATCAGTTCATTGCGATGCTCAATGCGTGGACGCCGCCTGAGGGCGTCGAGCCCGGCAAGCAACGCATCTACAGCCATGCAGGCTATGTCCTGCTGCAGCTGGTGCTGGAACGGCGCTATCGCATGCCGATCGCGACGTTGATCGAGAGCCGCATCCTCAAGCCGCTCGGCATGGCGTCGACCTTTGTTCCGGATCGTGCCGAAGACAACCGCGCGACGCTTGCGCCGGAGATCATGCAGCGCATGGTCCAGGGCTACTCCGATCAGGGCACGCCGATCGGCCCAATCGGCAATCAGCAGAGCTATTACGATTTTCCGGGCTCCGGCCAGATGTTCTCCTCGGCGCGCGATCTCGGCATCCTGCTGCGGGCCTGTCTCGACGGCGGAGTGGTCGATCCCGAATTGCGCGCGGCATTGCAGATGACCATGCGCGAGAGTTTTCGTGTCGATGCGAAGTTCGGGCAGGCGATGGCATGGGAGCATGTGCGGCTCGACGGCGTCACCGTCATCGACAAGCCCGGCGGTCTCAACAATGCCTCGGCCTATGTCGGCCTGGTGCCGGCGCGAAGGTTCGGCATCGTGCTGCTCGCCAATCGCGGCGACTACCCGCACGAGATCGCGCGCTACAGGATTCTGCCGGCACTCGCGCGACTCTGATCAAACGAACGCATTTTAGGAATAATGCGTGCCAGTCCGATGACACGGCCTGCACGGCCGGGCAGGGGATGCATGCAAAAATCGCGATGGCGCGGAACCATGATCGGCTGTATAAGCCGGTAGCTTCTTCTCCATGTTGAAGAGGCTGATATGAGTGATCTGCATAATTCCGATCTGCACGGTTGGCTTTCGCAACAGCCGCATGGCTTGCGAACCTACCGAACCCTCCAGGAAAAACTCGAGACCTTGAGCAGGCACGACCCCGAGCAACGGGCGATGTGCCGTCTGCTGAGCGGTCTCGTCGGCAATTACATCGAGGCCTTTGACGAGGAGCCGTTGCCCGTTGCGGTCGCCGACCGCGCCTATGGCCGGCTGCTCGATCTCGTAGCAAGCCTTGATTTCAAGGGAAATCCCGACCGGCGCCTCGCCGATATCAACCGCATCGCGTCCTGCGATCTCTTGAACTGATTGTGCTTTATCTGCGCGCCGCGGCTAGCTCGCGATAGAGCGCGGCGTAGCGGCTGGCGCGATTGTGCCAGGAGACGTCGGTGGCCATGCCGGCTAGCTGCAGTCGGCGCCAGGTCACCTTGTCGTTGAACAGCAGGTTCGCCGTGCGCAAGCCATGGGCGAGCGCCTCCGAGGTGACGGGTGCGAACTTGATGCCGGTTGCCGCACTGCCAGTGACTGCGGCTTCGTCGAAGCCCTGCACGGTGTCGGCGAGGCCGCCGACATTGGCAACGATCGGGACCGCGCCGTAGCGCAGCGCGCAGAGCTGGGTGAGGCCGCAAGGCTCGAAGCGCGACGGCACCGCGAGCGCATCGGAGCCTGCCTGGATCAGATGCGCCAGCGCCTCGTCATAGCCGATCACTACTGCGATCCGTCCGGGATTGTCGCGCGCCAGCGCAGCGTAGCGATCCTGCAGATCGCGATCGCCGCTGCCGAGCAGCGCGAGCTGGATGCCTTCGCCGAGCAAGGTCGGAATGTTGTCGAGCAGCAGGTCGAGCCCTTTCTGCCATGACAGCCGGCTGATGACGCCGAGCAGCATGGCATCCGGCGCCGGATCGAGCCCGAAGCGCCGCTGCAACGCCGCCTTGTTGGCGACGCGCTCCGCCATCTGCTCGGCGCTGAAGCGCGCAGCGATATCGGGGTCGGTGGCCGGATTCCACACCGCGATGTCGATGCCGTTGAGGATGCCGCTCAGCACATCGGAGCGTTCGCGCAGCAGGCCGCCGAGCCCCATGCCGCCCTCGTCGCTCTGGATCTCCTGCGCATAGGTCGGCGACACCGTCGTGATACGGTCGGCGAATTGCAGGCCGGCCTTGAGCAGGCTGATGGTGCCGTAATATTCGACGCCGTGCAGCGAGTAGGCCTCGCCCGGCAGGCCGAAGGTCGCGAGCATGTCCGGCGAGAACTGGCCCTGATAGGCGAGGTTGTGCACGGTCATCACCGTGCCCGGCCGCGGCCGCCCGCCATAATGCAGATAGGCCGGCGCGAGGCCGGCCTGCCAGTCGTGCGCATGCACGATGTCGGGGACGTAGGAGGCGATCGCGCCGCGGCCGATTTCCGCCGCCACCCGCGACAGCGCCGCGAAGCGGATGTCGTTGTCGGGCCAATCGCGGCCGTCGGGGCCGACATAGGGATTGCCGGGCCGCGCATAGAGATGCGGCGCGTCGAGCGCGAGCAGATCGAGGCCGTTATGGGTGCCGGCGAGCACGCGGACCGGCCCGCCGTAGAATTCCGGCCACTGCAGCAGCGTCTCCGCCGAGGCCAGCGCGTTCAGCACAGCCGGATAGCCCGGCACCAGCGTCCGCGTCGTGACGCCATGCTGTTGCAGCGCCGCCGGCAGTGCGCCGGCCACGTCGGCGAGGCCGCCGGTCTTGACGATCGGGTAGACTTCCGAGGCGACCGCGAGGACGCGCAGCTGCGTCATGTGCCGAGCCTGTCGATCATCGATTGCGTGATCAGCGTGATCCCGTTCTCGGTGGTGCGGAAGCGCTTGCCGTCGAATTCGGGATCCTCGCCGACCACGAGTCCTTCCGGAATCCGCACGCCGCGATCGATCACGACATTCCTGAGCCGCGCGCCGCGGCCGACATTGACATAGGGCATGATCACCGCGTTCTCGACATTGGCGTAGGAATTGACATGAACACCGGTGAACAGCAGCGACCGTCGAAGCGACGCGCCGGAGATGATGCAGGCGCCCGAGACCAGCGAGGTCACCGCCTGGCCGCGCCGTCCGTCCTCGTCGTGGACGAACTTGGCGGGTGGGGTGATCTCGGCATAGGTCCAGATCGGCCATGACCGGTCGTAGAGGTCGAGCTCGGGCACCACGTCGGTGAGATCGATGTTGGCGCCCCAATAGGCATCGACGGTGCCGGCATCGCGCCAGTAGGAGCGGGGATCATCGCCGGAGCGGACACAGGAATCGTTGAACTGATGCGCGATCGCCCGGCCGTGCTTC
>NZ_JASGSR010000108.1:0-26679 GCF_040446015.1 Bradyrhizobium sp. INPA03-11B | reverse complement strand
CGTGTCCCATCGTCCCCCCGAATCAATCTCAGCCGCCAAAATCCACCATCAGAGCGTGGTTTTTGCACGGCCTGGAAGGCCGGGACCCATAACCACAGAATGGTGTTTTGATCGCGACTCGTCGTCCCAGCCTTCCGCAACACCAGCATCGGTGGCAATGGGCCCCGGCCTTCGCCGGGACGACACTTCCTGGCCTTGCCAGCGACGCGCAAGCGACCTTATATCCCGTTCGCGTGCACGAGCCGCGCCCCGCATATGGCGGGTTCAATTCGCCCTGCTTTCGTGCAAGGATGCCTGCCGAACGCTTTCCGTTCCCCTTATCCATACGCCCCCTACAAGAGGTTTCCGATGGTCAATCGTATGCAATTCTACATCGATGGCGCCTGGGTCGATCCCGTCGTCAAAGGCAAGTCCACCCCCGTCGTCAATCCGGCGACCGAAGAAGCGATGTACGAGATTGCGCTCGGCTCGAAAGCCGATGTCGACAAGGCAGTCGCCGCCGCCAAGCGCGCGTTCGAGACCTATTCCAAGACCAGCCGCGAAGAGCGCATCGCGCTGCTCACCAAGGTCGTCGAGGTCTATAAGGGCCGCATGAAGGAGATCGGCGCCGCCGTCTCCGACGAGATGGGCGCGCCGCTGCCGATGGCGGAGAAGCTGCAGGCCGGCGCCGGCCTCGGCCACCTCATGAACACCCTCGAAGTGCTCAAGAAGTACGAGTTCGAGGAGACCATGGGCACCGCCGTGATCGTGCGCGAGCCGGTCGGCGTCGTCGGCATGATCACGCCCTGGAACTGGCCGCTCAACCAGATCGCTTGCAAGGTCGCGCCCGCGCTCGCCGCCGGCTGCACCATGATCCTGAAGCCGTCGGAGTTCACCCCGACCTCGGCGCTGATCTTCGCGGAAATCCTCCATGAAGCCGGCGTGCCGAAGGGCGTGTTCAACCTGCTCAACGGCCTCGGCCCGGAGGTGGGTGCCGCGATGAGCGAGCATCCGGACATCGACATGATCTCGTTCACCGGTTCGACCCGCGCCGGCGTCGACGTCGCCAAGCGTGCGGCGCCGACCGTCAAGCGCGTCAGCCAGGAGCTCGGCGGCAAGTCGCCGAACGTGATCCTCGAGGGTGCCGACCTCGCCAAGGCGGTGACCGGCGGCGTGATGCACATGTTCAACAACTCGGGCCAGTCCTGCAACGCGCCTTCGCGCATGATCGTGCCGCTCTCCAAGATGAAGGAAGTGGCCGCGATCGCGAAGGGCGTCGCCGACAAGACCAAGGCCGGCGATCCGCGTGCCGACGGCACCACGATCGGCCCGGTGGTCAATCGCGGTCAGTGGGACAAGATCCAGGCGCTGATCCAGAAGGGCATCGACGAGGGCGCAACGCTGGTCGCCGGTGGTCCGGGCCTGCCCGAGGGCGTCAACAAGGGCTTCTATGTCCGTCCGACCATCTTCGCCGACGTCACCAACGACATGACGATCGCCCGCGAGGAAATCTTCGGGCCGGTGCTGACCATCCTCGGCGCCAAGGACGAGGCTGAGGCGGTGAAGATCGCCAACGACACGCCGTATGGTCTCGCCGGTTACGTCTCGGCCGACACCGTGGAAACCGCGCGCCGCGTCGGCCGCCAGATCCGCGCCGGCAACGTCAACCTGCAGGGCGTGCCGAACGAGCGTTCCGCACCGTTCGGCGGCTACAAGCAGTCCGGCAACGGCCGCGAGTGGGGCCGCTACGGTCTGGAAGAATATCTCGAGGCCAAGGCGGTCGCCGGCTACAACGCCGCGTAAGCTAAGCCACGAGACACGACATTCTGGCGCCGGGGCGGATCACCGCTCCGGCGTCAGACGTTTTGGGATGCATGTTCATCGTCGTCCCGGCGCAGGCCGGGACGCCGGATATTGGTTCAGCAAGCTGGGGCCGCATTCTTCGCAAAACGAAGGCCTGTGGTAATGGGTCCCGGCCTGCGCCGGGACGACGAAAACTAACCCCCGAGCGCGCCTTGGGTGTTGACGTAGAGCGCATAGATCGACTGGCTCGCGGCCATGAACAGGCGGTTGCGCTTGACGCCGCCGAAGCAGAGATTGGCGCAGCGCTCCGGCAGCGCGATGCGGCCGATCATGACGCCGTCGGGCGCGAACACGACGACGCCGTCGAGCTCGGGATCGCCCATGCCCCAGCCGCACCACAGATTGCCCTCGATGTCGCAGCGCATGCCGTCCGGCGTGCCGCGGCCGGCATCGATGAACACGCGCTTGTTGGAGATCGTCTTGCCGTCGGCGGACACGTCATAGGCCAGGATCTTGCGGTTCGGCTCGCCGCGGGATTCCACGACATAGAGGATCTTCTCGTCCGGTGAAAAGCACAGCCCGTTCGGGCCGAGCACGCCCTCGGCGACGATGGTGGCTTTGCCGGTTTCGGGATCGAGCCGGTAGACGTTGGGCGCGATCTCGGGATCGGCCTTGTAGCCCTCGTAATTGCCGAGCAGGCCGAAGATCGGATCGGTGAACCAGATCGCGCCGTCGGACTTCACCACGACGTCGTTCGGCGAGTTGAGCCGCTTGCCGCCGAAGCTATCGATCAGCACCGTAATCGATCCGTCATACTCGGTGCGCACGACGCGGCGGCCGCCATGCTCGCAGGTGATCAGCCGGCCCTGGCGATCGCGGGTGTTGCCGTTGGCGAAGTTCGACGGCTTGCGGAAGATGCTGACCGCGCCTGTCTCTTCCTCCCATTTGAGGATGCGCTGGTTCGGGATGTCGCTGCACAACAAATAGCGGCCGTCGCCGAACCACACCGGACCTTCGGCCCAGCGCAGGCCGGTCGCGATGCGTTCAACGGCGGAGAGTTTTAGCCAGTATTTCTCGAAGCGCGGATCGAGCGCGTGGATCGCGGGATCGGGATAGTAGGTCGCGGGACGCCAGCCGGCGGAATGAACATCGGACATTTGCTGTTCTCGTTGTTGTGTTTCGATGGTGTTTCCTTGAGCGTCTGGTTTGCTATCATTGTCGGCCTGCGGCCGCAATTCGCTCCAAGGATTGCGCTGAGCAATCAGGAAAGACGAGGGACGGCATGGCACGCATATTGATGACCGGCGCATCGGGGGGAATCGGCACGAGCCTGCGCAAGCTGCTGCCGCCGATCTATCCGGATCTCTTGCTGAGCGATATCAAGCAGCCCTCCGATCTCGGCAGCGACGAGAAATTCAAGGCGGCCGATCTCGCCGACCTCGCACAGGTCGAGGCGGTCTGCGAGGGCGTCGACGGCATCCTGCATTTTGGCGGCTATTCGGTCGAAGGCTCGTGGGACGCGATCCTGCAGGCCAACATCATCGGCGGCTACAATCTGTTCGAGGCGGCGCGCAAGAAGGGCGTCAAGCGCGTGATCTTCGCCTCATCCAACCACGCCGTCGGCTTTTACCCGCGCCATCACCGCATCGGCACCGACGTCACCGCGCGGCCGGACAGTCGTTATGGGGTGAGCAAGGTGTTCGGCGAAGGCTTAGGTGCGCTCTATGCCGACAAGCACGGCATCAAGGTCACCTGCATCCGGATCGGCAATTTCGGCGAGGCGCCGCTCGACCACCGCAGGCTCTCGATCTGGCTCAAGCCGGAAGATCTGGTGCAACTCTGCCGCATCGGGCTCGAACATCCCGCCATTCATTTCGAGGTGCTGTACGGAGCGTCCTACAATGAGCGCTCCTGGTGGGACAATCACCGCGCCTACGATCTCGGCTATCGCCCGACCGGCCGTGGCGAAGATTTTCGTGAGCACGCGATGGCCGAGCAGGCCAAGCTGCCGGCGGATCCCGTCGGCGACTACTACCAGGGCGGCACGTTCTGCAGCATGGAGTTCGACGGCGACCGGACGAGGGTGATCGACTGGAAGAAGTGATCAGTCGTCGCACTGCGGCAGCTGCTTCACGGCCTCGGTGTGCTCGCGCTGCGGCTCATTCGAGCTCTGTCCGGATGCCTTGGGTGCGCTTCCGGGTCCGTCATAGGTCTGGGAAAAGTGCGCGAGCGGGAAGCTGAGGCTGATCTTCTGCCCGGTCAGGTTCTTGGCTTCCACCGCGATCGTTTGCGCGTGCTTCAGCCGCTGGATCAACTCGCCATTGGCCTCCAGCGTGCCGCCGCAGCCGAGCGTATAGCAGTGCGTCCTGGCGATCTGCATCGGCTCGTCCTGATCGATCCGCAGGCTGATCGTGCCTTCCAGCATGGTCCGCGTTCCGACATTGGCGGTGAGTAGCGCGCGGGTGCTGCTCTGCGGCGAGATGCTGATGGTGCCGCCCGACGGCGCGCACTTGCCGCGCGCGGCGGCGGCGACGAAGCAGCTCGCCTCGGTCAGGCAGGTCTTGGCCCAGGGCTCGTAGGTGAGTTCTGTCGCGCGCGGATCGGCCGCTTCAGCAATTCCGCCAAGCGCGAGCTGCGCTGCGAACGATCCGATCAACAAAGCCACGTAGCGCATCGCCGTCTCCTTCACGAGGGGGCCACGTATCGCGCTATTGCGGCTTTTTGTCGTTGGAGATGCGGACGAGATAATCCGCCTTGCTGTATTGCATGTGATCGACGCAGAGCTGCGCCAGCGCCCAGCTGTCGCGACCGTTCAGCAGTTCGATCATCAATTCGTGCTGGCGGCGCGACAATGCGAGGCCCTCGCTGTCGGCGAGGTTCTTGGCGCGCATCGGCAGCGTCAGGTTCATGTAGTCCTGCAACGAGCGGACCAGATAGGGATTGCCGCAGGCAGAGAACAGCGCGAGGTGGAACGCATCGTTGGTCTCGTGGATGCCGCGCATGTCCTGCGCGTCGGCCTTGATACAGTAATGCCGCTGCAGCTCGCTCAGCTCGTCGATCAGGCTCATCTGCGCGGGCAGCGCGATCATCAGCGCGGCCTGCCGCGTCAGCATCTCGCGCACCTCATAGATCTGCCGCACTTCCTCGGCCGAATAGAACCGCACCGTGGCGCCGACATTCTTCTCCCGCAGCACGATGCCCTGGCGCTCGAGCTGGAACAGCGCCTGGCGGACGAAATGCCGGCTCGCGCCGTAGCGCTGCATCAGGGTATCCTCGACCAGCCGCAGGCCGGGCGCGAAGCGCCCGAAGATGATGTCCTCCTCCAGCCGGCGGATCACTTCCGCCTGCTCCTCCTCGCGGGAAGGGGCCTGGAGTTCGGGCAAAGTGGGCTCGGCTTTCATGCGCTCTCGGCTTCGGGGCGATGCCGGAGGTCAGCACGGCGCCATGGTTATTGTCAATAATAGGGGTGATTTTGCCGCAGGTCAGCCACGCTCCACCTCCGGATTATCTCATATTGACAATAATTCCCGCCGCTCCTTAAGTGCGACCGAACAACCACGGGGCGAGCAGAAAATGGCCGACGGACTTCGCAAGGGACTGACAAGCTATGGCGACGCCGGCTTCTCGCTGTTCCTGCGCAAGGCGTTCATCAAGGCGATGGGCTATTCGGACGATGCGCTCAATCGCCCGATCGTCGGCATCACCAACACCTACAGCGACTACAACCCCTGCCACGGCAACGTTCCGCAGATCATCGAGGCGGTGAAGCGCGGCGTGATGCTGTCGGGCGCGATGCCCTTCGTCTTCCCGACCATCTCGATCGCCGAGAGCTTCGCGCATCCGACCTCGATGTATCTGCGCAACCTGATGGCGATGGACACCGAGGAGATGATCCGCGCCCAGCCGATGGATGCGGTGATCGTGATCGGGGGCTGCGACAAGACCCTGCCGGCACAGATCATGGCCGCGATCAGCGCCGATCTGCCGACCGTCGTGATTCCGGTCGGCCCGATGGTGGTCGGCCATCACAAAGGCGAGGTGCTCGGCGCCTGCACCGACTGCCGCCGACTGTGGGGCAAGTATCGCGCCGGCGAGATCGACGACAACGAGATCGAGGCGGTGAATGGGCGCCTTGCGCCTTCCGTGGGCACTTGCATGGTGATGGGCACCGCGTCCACCATGGCTTGCATCACCGAGGCGCTCGGCCTGTCGCTGCCGATGAGCGCGACGATCCCGGCGCCGCATGCCGAACGCTTCCGCTCCGCCGAGGCAAGCGGCCGCGTCGCCGCGGAGATGGCGAAGACCAAGGGACCGAAGCCGAGCGAGATCCTGACGCCGTCCTCGTTTCGCAATGCCCAGGTCGTGATGCAGGCGATCGGCGGCTCGACCAACGGGCTGATCCATCTGACCGCAATCGCCAACCGCTCGCCGCACAAGATCGACCTCGAGGCGTTCGACAAGCTTGGCCGCGAAGTACCCGTGCTGGTCGATCTCAAGCCATCGGGCGAGCACTATATGGAGCATTTCCACCATGCCGGCGGCGTGCCGAAGCTGATGGCGCAGCTCGGCGACCTCATCGACTTGGACGCCAGGACCATCACCGGCCAGACCTTGCGCGAGGTCGTAGCCAACGCAGAGGACGTACCGGGCCAGGATGCGATCCGCTCCAAGGCGAATCCGATCAAGTCCGAAGGCGCGATGGCGATCCTGCACGGCAATCTCGCGCCGCGCGGTGCGGTGATCAAGCAGTCGGCGGCGAGCGAGAGGCTGCTGCAGCATACCGGCCGCGCCGTGGTGTTCGAGTCGGTCGAGGACATGACGCTGCGGGTCGACGATCCCGCGCTCGACGTGACTGCCGACGACGTGCTGGTGCTGCGCAATGCCGGCCCGAAGGGCGCGCCGGGCATGCCCGAGGCGGGCTACCTGCCGATCCCGAAGAAGCTCGCGCGCGCCGGGGTCAAGGACATGGTCCGCATCTCCGACGCGCGGATGAGCGGCACTGCGTTCGGCACCATCGTGCTGCACATCACGCCGGAGTCCGCCGTCGGCGGCCCGCTCGGGCTGGTGCGGAACGGCGACATGATCCGGCTCGATGTCGCCAAGCGCAGCATCGATCTGCTGGTCGACGAGGCTGAGCTCGAGAAGCGGCGCGCCGCGCTCGCTCCGGCCGGCACGCCGGATTGGGCCAGGCGCGGCTATGCGCATCTCTTCAATGAGACCATCCTGCAAGCCGACGAGGGCTGCGATTTCGACTTCATGCGCGCCAAGGGGAAGTAGCGCGCAAAGTTCGGCGCGCTGGCCAAATTGTCGATAATTTCTGCGATGCGGCGCTCGTTCGTGCCTACGACGAGCTGATTACCTCTGTTTTATTGACAATCCCGCGGGACTGGTGGGATGATCGCGTCAATCAAAAACAGGGGGAACGTCGCGATGGGCACTTCAGCCAAGATCGTCGGGATCGCCATGGCCGCAGTAGCGCTGCTGCTGCCTGCGCGCGCCGGCGCGCAGGAGGTCAAGCACTTCCGTTTCGCCTACGACCAGCCGCGCAACACCGGCTATTCGGTCGCCGGCGATCTGTTCGCCGAGAAGCTCAAGGAATTGAGCAAGGGGACGATGATCGTCGATCAATATCCCGGTGCACAGCTCGGCCAGGAGCCGCAGCTGCTGCAGCTTGTGAAATCAGGCGATATCGAGTTCGCGATCATCTCCTCAGCCAACACCGCGACGATCTCGCCGCAGGCCGGCGTGATGTCGTTGCACTTCCTGTTCCGCAACGACGCCCATGTGATCAGGGCGCTGGCGGATCCAAAGGTGTTCGACGCCATCAAGACCATGATCGACGACACCGCCCAGGGCCTGCATGTGATCGGCACCGGCTCGCAGGGCGTGCGCCACGTCTACAGCAAGAAGGAAATCCACAACGTCGGCGACCTCAAGGGCGTCAAGGTCCGGGTGCAGGCGACCGCGACCGAGGACACCATGTTCCCGGCCTATGGCGCGCAGACGGTGCACATGCCGTTCGGCAGCGTCTACACCTCGCTGCAGACCGGCGTGGTCGACGCCGCCGAGAACAGTATCAACGTCTATCTCGTCAACAAGCATTACGAGGTCGCGCCAGTGCTCTCGATCACCGAGCACGAGGCCAACAATGCGCTGCTGTTCGTTTCCGACAAGCTGTGGCAGAGCCTCTCCGCCGAGCAGAAGCAGTGGGTGCAAGCCGCCGCCAACGAGGTCAGTGCCAAGGAGCCGCAGAAGGCCTTCGAGCTGGAGCGGAACGCGCTGACCAAGCTGAAATCGTTCGGCGTCAAGGTGGTCGAGGATGTCGACAAGAAGAGCTTCACCGCGGTCGCCGATCCCTATCTGGACAAGCTCGCCAAGGAGCTCGGCCCGCATGCCGAGAAGATCAAGAACCTGATCCGCGCGATCAACTAGCCCACTTCATGCGTCGTCCCGGCCGAGTGCGCGCTTGCGCACGGAGCCGGGACCCATACGCCGCGGCCTGTCAGTTGAGCGATTAAGTCGCCGACTTTCTGCAAGCAACTCGAGCCGGGGGTTATGGGTCCCGGCTTTCGCCGGGACGACGAGGAATTTCGAGCCATGGCCATTGCCGACAGACTGGTGCTGCAACGGCAGCGGCATCTGAAATGGCGGGCGCTCGACCGGCTCGAGCTGATCCTGATGATGCTGTGCGGCGTGCTGTGCTTCGGCTTCTCGCTCTCGGTCACCGCCGACATCGTCACCCGCACCATCGGTCATCCCTGGCTGTGGCTGCAGGAGGTGACCTCGACGCTGTTCATCTACGCGATCTTCATCGGTGCCGCGGTCGCGACACGGCGCAATGATCATCTCTATCTCACTGCGCTCTCGGAGGCGATGCACGGCCGGTCGCGGACATTCGTCGAGATCGTCATCCGTCTGGTGGTGCTGGGTGTCGCCTTCTGCCTGGTCTGGTACGGCTACCAAAACTACCTGCGCGGCTTCGGCAGCTTCCGCCTGCCGTCGGGCACGCCGATCGCGTCGCTCTATGCCGTGATCCCGCTGTCGGGAATCCTGATCGGCCTGTTCACGACAGAGCAGCTCGTCAACGGCATCCGCAACGGCTTCGATCATCCGGAGCCGCCGGACGACGATCTTGCGATACCAGCCGTCAGCACCGGCGCGACCACGGGAGTGCAACCGTGAGCGCACCGGTCGTGCTTGTGCTGATGTCGTTCTGCTTCCTGTTCTTCGGCTATCTCGGCGTGCCCGTGCCGTTCTCGCTGATGGCCGGCGTGTTCGTCGGCGCGGCGCTGTCCGACGTGTCGCTGGCGGCGATCATCCAGAAGATCTTCGACGGCGTCGATTCCGAGGCGCTGCTTGCGATCCCGTTCTTCCTCCTGGTCGGCGAGCTCATGAGCTCCGCGAATGTCGTGGTCCGCATCGCCAACCTGTCGGTGTCGCTGGTCGGGCATATCAGGGGCGGGCTGTCGCAGGTCGTTGTCGTGTTCAGCATGTTCTTCTCGGAGATGTCGGGCTCGACCACCGCCGACGTGGCCGTGATGAGCCGGGCGCTCGGCGGGCCGATGCGGCGGGAGGGCTATGAGCCGGCGTTCATCGCGGCGATCATCGCCTCAGCCTCGACCATCGCGGCGCTGGTGCCGCCGAGCATCACGGCGGTGGTTTATGGTGCGGTCGGCAATGTCTCGATCGCCGGCCTGTTCATGGCCGGCGTGGTGCCCGGGCTGATGATCGGCTTCGGGCTGATGATCTATTGCTACTTGTTCGGCCCCTCGGGCCTGCGCAAGCCGCGCGCGCCGCTGCGCCAGGTTGCCTTCGCCGCCGGCGACGCCGCGCTGCCGCTGATGATCCCGGTGATCCTGCTCGGCGGCATCCTGACCGGCTGGTTCACACCGACCGAGGCCGGCGTGGTCGCTGTCGCCTACATCATCATCGTCGTGATCCCGGCGCTGAACCGCGGGCACCTGAAGAAGATCCCGTACGACTTCTGCCTCGCCGGCCTGATTTTCTCGCTGCCGCTGATCACGATCGGCGCCGCGAACGCATTTGGCTGGATGCTGGCCTATCTGCGCGGCGCGATCTACATCGCGGACTGGATCACCTCGATTGCCGGCAATGATCCGCACCTCATCATGCTGCTGATGGTGCTGCTGTTCACCGTGGTCGGCGACTTCATCGAGCCGGTGCCGACCATCATCATCTTCATGCCGCTGGTGAACGCGCTGACCCAGGCCGGCGATATCAACGGCGTGCATATGGGTGTGGTGCTGATTGCGACGCTTGCCTTCGGCCTGATCACGCCGCCCTACGGGCTCGTGCTGCTGATGGCCTCGAAATTCGTCGGCATCAGCTTTGCAAAAGCGCTGCGGGCGGCGCTGCCGATCTATGTCGTGTTCCTGGTCACGATCTGCTTCACGATCTACTTCCCGAAGGTCGTGCTGTGGCTGCCCAAGCAGGTGATCCCGGAATCGGTCGGCTGCTTCAAGGCGCCCGGCGGCACGGGCTATATCTGCCCGAACTAGTTTGACTGGGTCAGAACCCTGGTGAGGAGTACACGCTACTCCATCCACGTCATTGCGAGCCAACGGGTCGCGCGAACGCGCGCCCGATGACAGGCTCCGCGAAGCAATCCATCGCTCGGCACGCGGAGAAATGGATTGCTTCGTCGCTATCGCTCCTCGCAATGACGGTAGCGTGAAACGCCAGACCGCTACTTCGACTTGCTGGTGAACTTCTTCACCGCGACGCGGAAATCGTCGGTGTGCATGGTCGTGATGATCTTGTGCTCCTCGGCGTCGAGCTGCTGCTTGGTTGGCGTCGTGGCCGCCTGATAGACAAGTGATTTGGTTGCGGCGATCGCGGCGGGCGGATTCTTTGCCAGGCGTTCGGCGAGCTGCCGGGTGGCCGCTTTTAGCTCGGTCGCGGGGACGGTCTTGACCACCAGTCCCCATTCATAGGCCTGCTGCGCGGTGAAGCCATCCTCGGCAAGGAAAATCTGCAACGCGCGGCGGGTCCCGACCGTGCCGACGATGCCGACCGTGCTGCCGCCATCCGGCGACACGCCGATCTTGGCATAAGCGGGCGTGAAGCGGGCATCGTCCGCGGCGATGCACAGGTCGGTCACGAAGGCGAGCCCCATGCCGGCGCCGGCCGCCGAACCGTGCACGCTGGACAACACCATCTTCGGCATCCGCCGCACGGTCTCGATGAAGGCGTGGTAGTGACGAAGCATCTCGCTGACCACGGGGGTGACATTGTTGGCCTCGGCGGCGGCGCCGATGATCTGCAGATCGCCGCCGGCGCAGAAGGCGCGGCCTTCGCCCTCGATGACCAGCACGCGGACGTCGTTGTTGGCTTCGACCTCGGCGCTGAGCTGCTCCAGCTTTTTGGCGATCGTCAGGTCGATCGCGTTGAATGCGGCCGGGCGGTTCAGCGTGATGGTCGCGATGGCGCCGTCGATGCGGAGCAGTGCGGGGTCGTTGGCGGAGGCGGGATCGGGCATCTCTAGGGACCTTGGGCTTGTTGGTTCCGGACATTTAAGGCCTTGGCGGAGGCCATGGCAATGCGGCCCGGCGTCCAGAGGCAGCGTTCGGGCGCCCAGATTTGCCCGAGACCCCCTTGCATCGGCGCGAGCCATGAGGCCAAATGGCCGTCAGCCTTCGGTACGCAGACACGAGCGCTGTGGGGACGGGGCAAGCAAGCTAACATCGACAAGAGGAAACGGCATGGGTCGCTCCTGCTCGCGCGTATTTGGGTTGTTCCGATGACAGGCTCGGTCATCATCGTTGGTGCCGGACATGCCGGCTTCCAGCTCGCGGCGTCGCTGCGCCAGGCGGGCTTCGCCGAGCGCATCACCCTGCTCAATGACGAAGGTCATCTGCCGTATCAGCGGCCGCCATTGTCGAAGGCCTATCTAAAGGGGACCGGCGGGCCCGAGTCCCTGATGTTCCGGCCCGACAAATTCTACCACGACAACAAGATCGAACTGATCACCGATCGTGCCCATGCGGTCGACCGCAATGCGCGGAGAGTGGCGCTCGCCTCCGGCACCTCGCTCGACTACGGCCATCTGGTGCTCGCGACCGGCGCGCGGAACCGGCTGCTCGATATTCCCAACGCCAAGCTCGACGGGGTCCGTTACCTGCGCATCCTCGATGAGAGCCAGGCGCTGCGCGATTTGATCGCACCCGGCATGCGCGTCGTCGTGATCGGCGCAGGCTTCATCGGGCTCGAATTCGCGGCCACCGCGCGGGCCAAGGGTCTTGAGGTCGACGTGGTCGAGCTCGCCTCCCGCGTGATGGCGCGCGCGGTGACCGCGGAGATTTCCGAGTTCTCGCAGTCGCGCCACGGCGCGGCCGGCATCCGGATCCATCTCGGCGTGCAGGTCACCGCGATCGAGGCCGATGGTGCGAAGGTCACCGGTGTCAGCCTGAGCAACGGCACGCATATCCCGGCCGATCTCGTCGTCGTCGGCGTCGGCGTGCTGCCGAACGTCGAACTCGCTGCCGAGGCTGGCCTGCCGGTCGCATCGGGCATCATCGTCGACGAACATCTTCTGACCGCCGATCCCCATGTCTCCGCGATCGGCGATTGCGCGCTCTACACCAGCAAGCGCTTCGGCGGATCGCTGCGGCTGGAGTCGGTGCAGAATGCGACCGACCATGCGCGCTGCGTGGCGTCGCGGCTGACCGGCAAGACCGAGGTCTATGACGGCCTGCCGTGGTTCTGGAGCGACCAAGGCCCCGACAAGCTGCAGATGGCCGGTCTCACCACCGGCTACGACCGCGTCGTGGTGCGCGGCGACCGCGCGCAGGGCGCGTTCTCGGCGTTCTGTTATCGCGGCGACAGACTGCTCGGCATCGAGTCGGTCAATCGCGCCGGCGACCACATGTTCGGCCGCCGGCTGCTCGGCGCCGGCGGCTCGATCACGCCGGAGCAAGCAGCGGATGCGAGCTTCGACCTCAAAAGCGCGCTGGCCTAACCACTCGTCGTCCCGGCCTAGTGCGCAATTGCGCACGGGAGCCGGGACCCATACTCCGCGGCCTGATTTGTTTACGGGGATGGTCGTTCCAGCGTTGCGCAATAATTGACAGCCGTGGTTATGGGTCCCGGCTTTCGCCGGGACGACTCGTGGAAAGAATCGCGGCCACCTCCTGCGCCGTCGGCATCGACGGCGCAGCGCCCATCCGCTGCACGCAGATCGAGGCGGCAATGTTGGCGTAGGCCAGCGCGTCGCCGAGCGGCTTGCCGGTGGCAAGCTGTGAGGCGAGGGCGCCGACGAAGCAATCGCCGGCGCCTGTGGTGTCGACGGCCTTGACCTCGCGTCCGGGCACGAGCAGCGGCTGGCCCGCGACCAGCGCCAGCACGCCGCGTTTGCCGAGCGTGACGCAGACGGTCTTGCCTTGCCCCAATGTTCGCGCCGCCTCGGCAAAGCGGGACGGGGCGTCGCTGTCGCGCAGCTCCGTTCCCGTGAGGAAGCTGAGCTCGGTCTCGTTGAGGATCAGGACATCGACGAGATCGAGCAGCGCCTTGTCGGCCGGTTTCGCCGGCGCCGGGTTGAGGATCGTGGTGGCGCCGGCGGCGCGGGCGCGGCGGAAGAATGCGACGATCGTCGGCAGCGGGATCTCGAACTGGCTGACCGCGACGTCGTCTTTCGCGAGCACGGGTGCTGCGACATCATCGGCATCGACCAGCCCGTTGGCGCCCGGCACGACGACGATCGTATTGTCGGCATTGGCAAGCGTGATGATCGCCGTGCCTGAATGCGTGCCACCGGTATCCTTGACGAAGCCGAGATCGACGCCCTGCGCGGCGAGAAAGGTTCTCAGCTCCTTGCCGAACGCGTCGGTGCCGAGCCGGCCGACCAGCGTGGTCGGCACGCCCTGCTTGGCGGATGCCACCGCTTGGTTGGCGCCCTTGCCGCCGGGAAAATACAGCACGGCCTCGCCGGCCACGGTCTCGCCGACCTTCGGATGGCGCTCGGCAGTCGCCACCACGTCCATATTGATGCTGCCGGCGACGAAGACGCGCCCCATGCCCAACCCCATTCAGCCCTGTCAAACCGCGGCGCCGAACTCCTGCTTCACCGCGGCGATATCGTCGAGCGTCGGCAGGCCGGCCTCGTTACCGAGCTTCTGGATCTTGTAGGTCGACGCCGCGCGCGCGAACTCGAAATGCTCATGCCAGGCTTTGCCGGGATTGGCGAGATAGGAATAGATGTAGGCGCCGTGGAAGACGTCGCCGGCGCCGTTGGTGTCGATCACGCGCTTGCGCGGAATCGGAAACGCCGGCAGCGTCTGCACCGCGCCCGTCTCGTCATACCAGAGCAGGCCGCGCTCGCCCATGGTGACGCCGCCGACCTTGCAGCCGCGGCTCTTGAGATAGTCGAGCATCTGCTCCGGCGTCTTGTCCATCTGTTCGCACAGTCGTTCGGCGACGATCGCAACGTCGATGAAGGCAAGCAGATCGTGGGTGTTGGTGCGCAGGCCACCGCCGTCGAGCGAGGTCATGATGCCGTCCTCACGGCAGAGCTTCGCATAATGGATCGCGGCGTCCGGCTGGTGGCCGTCGATGTGCAGTGCACGGCAGCCCTTGATGTTCAGCAGCGGAAAGGGATGGATGTGGTGGTCGTCGCGGCAGCGGACGATGGCGCGCTTGCCATCGTTGGGCATGATGAAGGACAGCGAGGAGGAGTTGACCTTGCGGGGATGGAACGAGATGCCGTACCGGTCGGCCATGTCCCAGAACATCCGCCCCAGCCAGTCATTGGCCATGGTGGCGATCAGGTCCGGCTCGACGCCGAGCTTGGCGCAGCAGAATGCCGCGGTCACCGCGTTGCCGCCGAAGGAGACGGCATAGGCGTCCGCGACGTGTTTCTCGTCGCCGACAGGCATGTGATCTGTGATGAAGGTGACGTCGATATAGGTCTGTCCAATAAAAAGAGCCTGCATTCGCTTCCCGTCGTCGCTTGGTGTGGTCCCGGCCACGGACTAGACTAGCACCGCTGATCTGCCGATTTCGCTCAAATTATTCGCAACCCTGCTTGGTTTGCAGGTAGAGATGATGGATGCGGGGGCCGTTCTGGCATTCGGCATAACGGCGGCCCGCGGCCTGTGGTTCCGGGTTGCGTCAAGGGAGAACACAATGACGGCAGATTCGCGGAGGCCGCACCCATGATTACCGGCCTCGATCATGTCGTCGTCCTGACCGGCGACATCACCGCCGCCAGCGCTGCCTATCAGACGCTGTTCGCGCGGGCACCGGCCTGGCGCAATAGCGGCGACGGCGCGGACCGCGTGCTGTTCACGCTCGACAACACGACGCTGGAATTGATGGCGCCGCGCGGCGATGACGATGCCGCGCAGCGCGTCCGCAGCGCGCTCGTCACGCAAGGCGAGGGGCTCGCGAGCCTCTGCTTCCGCACCAGCGATATCGCCAGGACGCACCGCAGGCTCGACCGGTTGACGCTGAAGCCCGAGCCGGTCGCCGAGGTCGAGAGCCGCGACGCGGCGAGCGGCGCCACGCTGGCGTGGAAGCGCACGCGTGCAGCAACCGACGCGACGCGCGGTGTGCGCATGTTCTTCCTCGAGCGGGAGCAGGAGCGGCCCCTGTCGGTGCGCACCACGCCGGCCTCGATCACCGCGATAGATCATGTGGTGGTCTCCACCGCCGACCCGGAACGCGCCGCGGCGCTCTACGGCGCGCGGCTCGGGCTCGACATGGCGCTCGACCGGTCGCATCCGGAGTGGGGCCGCCTGATGTTCTTCCGTTGCGGCGATCTCGTCGTCGAGGTCACCCACCGGCCGGCCAAGGGGAACGACAAGGCGGAGACCGACGCGCCGGACCGGCTGCGCGGGATCTGCTGGCGCGTCGCTGATGCCGATGCCACGCATGCGCGGCTGCTTGCCGACGGCGTCGACGTCTCGGAGATTCGCACCGGCCGCAAGCCCGGTACACGCGTGATGACGGTGCGCAACGGCACCTGCGGGGTGCCGACACTTCTGGTGCAGCCCTCACAGGGAAAGCCAGACTAGGCCGCGCTTCATCCGCGCGTCGTCACCGCAGCGTGCACGGCGGGCAACACGTGCCAACATTCTCTCGTCATTCCGGGGCGCGCCCCTTGGCGCGAGCCCGGAATCTATTCATCCAAGATACATGCGGTCCGATGGATTCCGGGCTCTCGCGGAGCCTGTCATCGGGTGCGCGTTCGCGCGACCCGGTGGCGAGCCCCGGAATGACGAAAGGGCACTGTGAGAAATATTCCCGCGCCGCTATCACGACAACATTCGTTCTCAAACGGCGCGCGTCATGTTACATTGATCTATTCAGCATCACCGGGCGATCGAATTGGCGAAGGCAAAGCGGATACAGAGATGGCAGCGCGACCCCCAGGGGATGCGGCTGCGGATTCTCGAGGCGGCCAAGCAGGAATTCGCCGCCCATGGCCTCGCCGGCGCGCGGGTCGACCGCATCGCCGCCAATGCCGGCGCCAACAAGCGCATGCTGTACTACCATGTCGGCAACAAGGAGGATCTCTATCTCGAGGTGCTGGAAGGCGCCTATGAGAAGATTCGCGCTGAGGAACGCACGCTCGATCTCGAGCATCTCGATCCGCCCGATGCGATCGGGCGCCTGATCGACTTCACGTGGAACTATTTTCTGCGCAATCCCGAGTTCCTGGCGCTGCTGAACACGGAAAACCTCGCCAAGGCAAAGCATCTGAAGCGCTCGACCAAGGTCAAGTCGATGCACTCGCCCTTCGTCGAGATGATCCGCACCGTGGTGACGCGCGGGGTCGAGAGCGGCGACTTCCGTGTCACGGTCGATCCGGTACAACTCTATATCTCGATCGCGGGGCTCGCGTTCTTCTATCTCTCCAACAGCGCCACCTTGAGCGTGATCTTCGGCCGCGACCTGCTCAAGAAAGACGCCCGCGACGAGCGCCTCGAGCACATGACCGCGCTGGTGCTGGCGGCGCTGACCGGCAAATCCACGGCCGAAGTCGGCAGCGCGATGCCGCTGCTGCGTACCAGCGAGCATCGGGTGGTGTGAGGGCTCGCGGCGTTTTCGTCGTTCTTTCGTAGCCCGGATGGAGCGAAGCGTAATCCTGGACAGTTGCATCCGCGGTTGGTCCGTCCCCGGATTTCGCTGCGCTTCATCCGGGCTAAGCAGCATTCATCGATAGAATTCTCGTCTGACGAAAGTTGCGCATTTCAGCGCGATTTTGCCGCGTGCGAGGGGCTAGACAGTATTTATCCAACGGGTTAATTTCTTGCCGAACTGAGAAACTGCAAGGGAGCGCGACGTGGCGGAGGCGAAGAGCCCTTCGGGCCTATCGAAGGTGCTGAATGCGGCGTGGGTCCGCCCGTTCCTGTTCCTGGTGGTCATCGTGGTGGCGTGGGACCTCTCGATCCGCCTGTTCCACATCCCGGCCTATCAGATCCCGTCGCCCGGCGACGTCGTCGCGGTGCTGTGGAGCGACTGGCCGGAGCTGCTGCGGCAGTCCTGGCCGACCACGTACGCGACGATCTGCGGCTTCGTGCTCTCGGCGTTGTTCGGCATTCCCGTCGCGATGCTGATCGCGGGCTCGAAGACGGTCGAGAGCTACGTCTATCCGCTGCTGGTGTTCTCCCAGTCCGTGCCGAAGATCGCGATCGCGCCGCTGTTCGTGGTGTGGTTCGGCTTCGGCATCATCCCCAAGGTGATCTCCGCGTTCCTGCTCGGCTTCTTCCCGGTCGTCGTCTCGGCGGTGCAGGGCTTCAAGTCGGTCGACCCCGACATGGTCGATCTGGCGCGCGCGATGCAGGGCAGCCGCTTCAAGGTGTTCTGCGCGGTCAACCTGCCGCACGCGATGCCCGCGATCTTCTCCGGCCTGAAGGTGTCGGTGACGCTCGCCGTGGTCGGCGCCGTCGTCGGCGAGTTCGTCGGCTCCAATTCCGGCATCGGCTATGTGATGCAGCGCTCGATTGGCACCTTCGACCTGCCGACGATGTTCGCCGCGCTGGTGATCCTGGCGCTGCTCGGCGTCATCCTGTTCTGGATCGTCGACCGCATCGAGCGGCTGGTGATCCCCTGGCACGTCAGCCAGCGCGACGACATCAGCTTCGCCTCCTAGCGCAGCAACCGAACAAGCGGCCCACACAACGGCCGCGGACAATAAAGGGAGAATAACCATGAAGCGTTTGATTGCGGTCGCCGGCGCCGCACTGGCCTGGACCGCGCTCGCGGTGGCCCCGGCATCCGCGGCCGACAAGGTGGTGCTGATGCTGAACTGGTACGTCTATGGCGAGCACGCGCCGTTCTATTACGGCAAGGCCAAGGGCATCTATGCCGCCGAAGGCATCGACCTCGAGATCCAGGAAGGCCGCGGCTCGGCTGCGACCACGCAGGCGGTCGCGGCTAAGACCGCGGACTTCGGCTATGTCGACGTGCCGACGATGATGCGTGCCGCGGTGAAGGGCGCGCCCGTGATCGCCACCGGCGTGCTGCTGCAGACCAGCCCGATGTCGGCGATGAGCCTTGCCGACAAGAACATCAGGAAGCCGGAGGACATCAAGGGCAAGACCGTCGCGATCACCCCTGCGGATTCGATGACGCAGATCTGGCCGCTGTTCCTGAAGAAGACCGGCCTGAAGGAAAGCGATTTCCAGACCGTTGCCGGCGATGGCCAGACCAAGCTGAACGCCGTCATCAACGGCCAGGCCGATCTGCTGCTCGGCTATGTCATGGACCAGTCGATGAAGATCAAGGACGCCACCGGCAAGGACGTCTATCCGATCAAGTTCGCCGACTACGGCATCAACATGGTGTCGTCGGGCATCATCGCGAACTCCGACTACGTGAAGGCTAACGCCGACCTGGTCCGCCGCTTCATGTCGGCGACGACCAAGGCGGTGGAGGCTGCGGAGAAGGACCCCAAGGCCGCCGCGCAGTCGATCCTCGATGCCAATCCGAAAGGCGGCAAGATCGACACGCTGACGCAGGGTTTCGAGCTGACAATCCCGCTCTATCGCACGCCGGAGACCAAGACCAAGCGGCCGTTCCAGGTCACCGACCAGAACATGACCGAGTCGGTCAATCTGATGGTCGAGTATGGCGGCCTCGACGCCAAGGCCAAGGCTAATCCGAAGGCGTTCTACACCAACGACTATCTCCCGAAGGGCAATTCGTGAGCCACTTATATCAGCTGTCGTCCCTGCGAAAGCAGGGACCCATAAGCACCGGCGTCAATTGTTGCGGAAGGTCTCTCCCCATGTGCCCGAACGAGAAGCCGCGGCGTATGGGTCCCTGCTTTCGCAGGGACGACGGGTGGAGAAAGCTGCGATGAACCCCGCGGCCAAACCAACCCATGCCGAGCAGCCCGCCGCGCACCTGCGCCTGGTGTCGGACCGCGCGGCCGGCGCTACGCCGGGCATCAAACTATCAGGCGTGTCGAAGACCTACCGCTCGCGCGACGGTGATGTGCCGTCGCTGCGGCCGCTCGACTTCACCATCAATGATGGCGAATTCTTTGTCGTGGTCGGGCCGTCCGGCTGCGGCAAGTCCACGCTGCTCAAGATGATCTCGGGCCTGCTGCCGCCGACGACCGGCGAGGTGCTGGTCGACGGCGAGGTGGTGACCAGGCCGCACGGCAATGTCGGCATCGTGTTCCAGAACGCGCTGCTGCTGCCCTGGCGCAACATCCTCTCCAACGTGATGCTGCCGATCGACATGAAGCGGCTCGCCCGCGACAAATATCTCGCCCGCGCCAAGGCGCTGCTGAAGCTGGTCGGGCTCGAGGGTTTCGAGAAGAAGCTGCCCTGGCAATTGTCCGGCGGCATGCAGCAGCGCGCCTCGATCTGCCGCGCGCTGGTGCACGATCCCAAGATCATGCTGATGGACGAGCCGTTCGGCGCGCTCGACGCCATGACGCGGGAGCGGATGAATGTCGAGCTGATGCGGATCCAGCGCGAGACCGGCAAGACCGTCCTGCTGATCACGCACTCGATCCCGGAAGCCGTGTTCCTTGCCGACCGCGTCCTTGTGATGACCGAGCGTCCCGGCGCGATCGCTGCCATCTACGACGTGCCGATGCCGCGGCCGCGCTCGCTCGAGACGATGTCCGATCCGGTCTTCACCGAGCTGGTGCAGCGGATCCGCAAGCATTTCTTCACGCAGGGGTCGCTGGACTAACACCCGAGCCTACGATGACACTTCGCCTCAAAGTCAACGATATCGCCTTCTTCGAACGGCCGCTGGTGTTCGCACGGCCGTTCCGCTTTGGTGCGGTGACGATCACCGCGTCGACGCAGCTGTTCGTGCGGGTCGAGATCGAGGTGGAGGGCAAGGGCCGGGCGACCGGCGCCAGCGCCGAGATGCTGGCGCCGAAATGGTTCGACAAGCGGCCGCATCTGACCGAAGCGCAGTCGCTCGACGGCCTGCGCCGTTCGCTTGCGATGGCGCGCGAGCTCTATCTGGCGAACCGGGGCTTTGATACCGCATTCGGCCTGCATGCGGGACGTATCGGCCCGCAGGTTGCGGCCTGCGCTGCGGAGGATATTCCGCCGCTCGCCGCAAGCTTTGGCCCGGCCGAGATCGACAAGGCGATCCTGGATGCACTGCTGCGCGTGGCCAGCGCGAATTTCTTCGATGGCATGGCCGGCAATATCGCCGGCATCGACGCGCGGCTGACGCCGGATATCGACGGGGCTGCCATCGTGCAATTCCTTTCGACACGCAAGCAGCTCGATCGTGTCGCCGTCAGGCATACCGTCGGGATGGACGACAAGGTTGAGGGTGAGCGCGGCGTCGCCGACGCGAACGAGAACGCGGGGGCACGCTATTTCAAGCTCAAGCTGAACGGCGATCCCGCGCATGACGCGGCGCGTCTTGCGCGGATCGGCCGAGAGCTCGCCAAGCTGCCTTACGCCATCAAGGTTACGCTCGATGCCAACGAGCAGTATGCCGATCTCGCCGCGCTGAATGAACTGGTCGACCGGCTCGACCACGACGCTGCGCTTGAGCTGATCGCGGCAAACCTGCTGTATATCGAGCAGCCGATGCCACGCGATATCACCAAGGCTTCGCCGCTCGGGAAGCTTGCCGCGCGCAGCTTCATCATCGATGAGGCCGACGATTTGTATGATGCCTTCCCGCAGGCGCGGGCGCTCGGCTACCGCGGCATCTCCTCGAAATCGTGCAAGGGCATCTACAAGTCGATCATCAATGCGACGCGCGCGGCGGCATGGAGCGCGGATGGCGATCGGTACTTCATCAGCGGCGAGGACCTGACTTGCCAGGCCGGGCTCGGCGTGCAGCAGGACCTCGCGCTTGGCGCACTGATCGGCGTCCCTCATGCCGAGCGCAACGGTCATCATTACGTCGACGGCTTTGCCGACACCCCGGCTGACGAGGCCGACGCCTTCCTCACCGCGCATCCCGATCTCTACGCGCGCCATGGCGGCAAGGTCCGCCTCGCGATCCATGACGGCGATCTCCTGACCGGATCGATCGCTGCCGCAGCAGGATTCGCCAGTTCGATCCATCCGGACTGGTCCACCATGCAGCCGCTCAAGCGGCCCACACCACGCGTTTCGCAGGAGCACACAGTATGACGACCAAACGCCTCGGCTTGATCATGAACGGCGTCACCGGCCGGATGGGGCTCAACCAGCATCTGATCCGCTCGATCGTTGCGATCCGCGAGCAGGGCGGTGTGCTGCTCGCGAACGGCGATCGCATCATGCCGGATCCGATCCTGGTCGGCCGTGACGCCGAAAAGGTCGGCGCATTGGCAAAACGCTACAACATCGAGCGCCACACCACCGATCTCGATCGCGCGCTGGCCGACAACGGCGATACCTTGTTCTTCGATGCCGCAACGACGCAGGCGCGGCCCTCGCTGCTGACCAAGGCGATCAATGCCGGCAAGCACGTCTATTGCGAGAAGCCGATTGCGACCAATCTCGAGGAAGCGGTTGCGGTCGTGAAGCTCGCCAATGCCAAGGGGTTGAAGCACGGCACGGTGCAGGACAAGCTGTTCCTGCCCGGCCTGAAGAAGCTCGCCTTCCTGCGCGACTCCGGCTTCTTCGGCCGCATGCTCTCGGTGCGCGGCGAGTTCGGCTACTGGGTGTTCGAGGGCGGCTGGCAGGAGGCGCAGCGGCCGTCGTGGAACTACCGCGCCGAGGATGGCGGCGGCATCATTCTGGACATGGTCTGCCACTGGCGCTACGTGCTCGACAATCTCTTTGGCGAGGTCGAGAGCGTGGTCTGCATCGGCACGACCGATATCCCCGAGCGCTATGACGAGAAGGGCGGGAAGTACCAGGCGACCGCCGACGATTCCGCTTACGCCACGTTCAAGCTGAAGGGTGGCGTGATCGCGCATATCAACATGAGCTGGGTGACGCGGGTCTACCGCGACGACCTCGTCACCTTCCAGGTCGACGGCACCCATGGCTCCGCGGTGGCGGGCCTGACCGACTGCGTGATCCAGGCGCGGCAGGCGACGCCGCGGCCGGTGTGGAATCCGGACGAGAAGCGCATGCACGATTTCTATGCCGACTGGCAGAAGCTGCCGGAGAACGTCGTCTACGATAACGGCTTCAAGGAGCAGTGGGAGATGTTCATCCGCCATGTCTGTGAGGATGCGCCCTACAAATACACCCTGCTCGAAGGCGCCAAGGGCGTGCAGCTCGCCGAATGCGCGCTGCAGAGCTGGAAGGAGCGGCGTTGGGTCGACGTCGCTCCGATCGTGGTCTGAGAGAGGACTTGTCATGAACAAGCCAGTCCCGCCGACGTCGTCGCTGTCCTTGAGGTTGCCGACCGCCGATGGTGGCCTTGTGACCTATCGTCTGGCGGCGTCGCGGACCTTTCCAGCGAAGCTCGAGGGCGCGCTCAATCGCGTGGCGTTCTCGGCCGCCCATGTGGTCGCCGATCCCCGCGCCGACGTCGACCCGTGGCTAACGGCCGCGCTCGATTGGGACAAGACGATCGCATTCCGCGAGCATGTCTGGGATCTCGGCCTCGGAGTCGCCGAGGCGATGGACACCGCGCAGCGCGGCATGGGGCTGGACTGGGCGACCTCGCTCGAATTGATCCAGCGCTCGGTGAAGGCAGCGAAGGCGAGGGGCAACGCGCTGGTGTTCTCGGGCGCAGGCACCGATCATCTCGCTGTGGAGGATGCCAAGTCGATCGACGACGTGATCCGTGCCTATGAGGAGCAGATCGCGGCCGTGGAGAAGGCAGGCGGGCGCATCATCCTGATGGCCTCGCGCGCGCTGGCAAAGCTCGGCAGGAATGCGGAGGACTACGCCAGGGTTTACGACCGTGTGCTGTCGCAGGTCCGCGAGCCCGTGATCATCCACTGGCTCGGCGACATGTTCGATCCGGCGCTATCAGGCTACTGGGGCACGGCCGACCTCGACAGAGCGATGGATACGGCGGTTGCGGTCATCAACGCCAATGCGGCCAAGGTCGACGGTGTCAAGGTCTCGCTGCTCGACAAGCAGCGCGAGATCGACATGCGGCGGCGGCTCGATCCGCGCGTGAAAATGTATACCGGCGACGACTTCAACTATGCCGAACTGATCGCCGGCGACGACAAGGGCTTCTCCCACGCGTTGCTCGGCATCTTCGATGCGATCGCGCCGGCGGCGTCCTACGCGCTGTCGCGGCTCACGGCAGGCGATGCGGCCGGCTTCCACGACGTGCTCGGGCCGACGGTGCCGTTGTCGCGCCATATCTTCAAGGCGCCGACCCGCTTCTACAAGACCGGCATCGTGTTCATGGCGTATCTCAACGGGCATCAGGATCATTTCACGATGGTCGGCGGGCAGGAGAGCGCACGCTCGACCCTGCATCTCGCCGAACTGTTCCGGCTCGCCGATCAGGCGGGGCTGCTTGCCAATCCAGAGCTTGCGACACGACGGATGCAAGCCATCCTGACAACACGCGGTATCGACACCTGATGCGCGACTTTTCCAACGATCACCGCTGGCTCTCGCTGAACACGGCGACCGTCCGCAAGCAGGGCGATCTCCTCGCCATCATCGACGCCTGCGCGCGCCACGGCATCCGTGCCATCGATCCCTGGCGCGACCAGGTCGCTGCCGTCGGCGTCGACCGTGCCGTGCGCGCGGTCAAGGATGCCGGGCTCGATCTCTCGGGCTATTGCCGCGGCGGCATGTTCACCGCCGACAGCGCGCATCGCAGCGAGGCCCGCGACGACAACCGCCGCGCGGTCGACGAGGCCGCCGCGCTCGGTGCCTCCTGCATCGTGCTGGTCGTCGGTGGCCTGCCGCAATATTCGCGGCCGGGCAGCGCGGCCTCGAAGGACATCGTGACGGCGCGCAACCAAGTGCATGACGGCATCGCCGAGATGCTGGACTATGCCAAGCAGGCAAAACTGCCGCTCGCGATCGAGCCGCTGCATCCGGCCTATGCCGCCGACCGCGCCTGCGTGAACACGACAAAGCAGGCGCTCGACATCTGCGACGCGCTCGATCCCGGCCGCAGCGGCGCGATCGGCGTCGCGCTCGACGTCTATCACATCTGGTGGGACCCGGAGCTGACGGGCCAGATCGCGCGCGCCGGCAAGGATCGCCTGCTCGCATTCCACGTCTGCGACTGGCTGGTGCCGACCAAGGACATTCTCAACGACCGCGGCATGATGGGCGACGGCGTCATCGACATCAAATCGGTGCGCGCGATGGTCGAGGCGCAGGGCTTTGCCGGCTATTCGGAGATCGAGATATTCTCGAATGACTGGTGGAGCCGTCCGCTGGACGAGGTGCTGCGGACCTGCATCGAGCGACACCGGACGGTGGTTTGACCCGCCAACCTCGTTCGGTGGACAAGGCGAGGCGTGCCCGTTATTCCGGAGGCTGTGGGTTTGAACGGCAGTGGGGGCCGTTGAACGCTGCGGTCCGGACCTTCGGAGCACGACATGCGCTTGAGCGATTGCCACAATTTCCATGACTTCCGCGAACTGGCGCGGCGGCGGCTTCCGGGGCCGATCTTCGACTATATCGACGGCGGGGCGGACGACGAGGCGACGCTTCGGCAGAACACCGCGAGCTTTGAGCGTTGCGATCTGGTGCCGAATATCTTGCGCGGCGTCGAGAACGTCGATCTTTCGGTCACCGTGATGGGGCAGAAGCTGGCGACGCCGTTCTATTGTTCGCCGACCGCGCTGCAGCGTCTGTTTCATCATCAGGGTGAACGGGCCGTCGCCGCCGCCGCGGCGAAATACGGCACGATGTTCGGCGTGTCCTCGCTCGGCACCGTGAGCCTCGAGGAATTGCGCAAGGCCTACGCGACGCCGCAGGTCTATCAGTTCTATTTCCACCGGGACCGAGGCCTGAACACGGCGATGATGCAGCGCGCCAAGCAGGCCGGTGTCGACGTGATGATGTTGACGGTCGACAGTATCACCGGCGGCAACCGCGAGCGCGACCTGCGGACGGGGTTCTCGATTCCGTTCAGGCTGACGCTCGGTGGCATGCTGCAATTTGCCATCAAGCCGGCATGGGCCATCAACTACGTCACGCATGAGAGCTTCAAGCTGCCGCAACTCGACGAGCATGTCGACATGAGCGGCGGCGCCATGTCGATCGGGCGTTATTTCACCGAGATGCTCGATCCGGCCATGACATGGGACGACGTCGCGCAGATGGTCCGGCAGTGGAACGGCCAATTCTGCCTGAAGGGCGTCATGTCGGTTGCTGATGCCAAGCGCGCGGTCGAGATCGGCTGCACCGGCATCATTCTGTCCAATCACGGCGGCCGGCAGCTCGACGGCTCCCGGGCGGCGTTCGATCAGCTGGCCGAGATCGTCGATGCCGTGGGCGACCGGATCGATGTGATGATGGACGGCGGCATCAAGCGCGGCACCCATGTGCTGAAGGCGCTGTCGCTCGGGGCCAAGGCCGTCGGTCTCGGGCGCTTCTATCTCTATCCGCTGGCGGCGGCCGGCCAGGGCGGAGTCGAGCGGGCGCTTGGTCTGCTGCAGACCGAGCTGGTGCGCGACATGCGGCTGATGGGGTATTCCTCGATCAGCCAGCTTTCTCGCGCAAACCTGCGGTTCAGATAGCCGCCCGACCAATCTCGCATCGCGCTCACGAATCCTGGTCGCTGTGCGTGATCTCGAGCGTCACGAGCCGCGCCAGCAGCGTTGCGGGATAGAGCTGGCCGAAGATCGCCTCGAGATTGCACAGGCTGCGCGCGATCGGATGCAGCGGGGCGACGTCGCCATAGCCGGTGGTCGTCAGCGTCATGAAGCTGAAATAGATCATCTGGTTCGCCAGCGCTGGACTGTCCTCCATCTTCATCCCGGAAAAGGCGTTCGGCAGCAGCGTGCCGATGAAGGTGTAGAGTGCCGAGAAGATCACGGCAACGGATAGATAGAGCAGGACGGCGCCGATCACGCGGTGATAGGTGACACGGCCCGGCGCAAACGTCGCCCGAGCCACCGTCACGGCCAGGGTGATGCCGACGATCAGCCACGAGCCGGCGAACAGATTGAGGTCGATGATCGAGGGCGAACGCAGCCTCAGGACTCCGCCCGTGACGATCATGGCAAGCGCAACCAGCATCGCGACGACCGCGATTGCGCTCCCCGACATCAGGAACACGCCGCCGACCAGGAACAGCGCGAGCAGCAGTTCGAAGATCTGGAATTCGAACAGGCCGAGGGCCTGGAGCGGCGCTATCACGAACATCATGATCATGATCAGGGCCGTGAGCACGGTCAGCAGGGAATCGCCCCAGCGCTCGCGCAGCTCACCGATACTCGTCCAACTGCGTTTCATTCCTGCCCCGTCATTCGACACGGCATCAGGATGCCGGTGCCGAACATTGCTGTGCGGCGGCCGCAAAGGCAAGACGGGGGGACCGGCGTCGCGCGCGCCGGGCGCTGAAGAT
>NZ_JASGSR010000107.1:0-27007 GCF_040446015.1 Bradyrhizobium sp. INPA03-11B | reverse complement strand
GTTCTACGCCACCAGGACGCGCGGCGCGGCCGCATTTCTCGACGAGCTCGGCGCGTATCGATCGAGGGTACATCTCGATTTCGACGACGAGCGATCGGGCCGGGTCTTCGACCTCCCGGCGATCGTCAGGAAGGCGCCGGCTGGCGCGCATCTCTACTGTTGCGGTCCGGTGCCCATGCTTGAGGCATTCGAGGCGGCGACCGCCGATCGTCCGGCCGATCATGTGCATGTCGAATATTTCAAGGCGCGGGAAGCTCCGGCGACGGAAGGCGGCTTCGAGGTCAAGCTCGCACGAAGCAATCGCACCATCTCAGTCGAGGCCGGAAAGACCATCCTCGACGCGCTGCTGGATGCCGGCATTGCCGCGAACTACGCCTGCACCGAAGGGGTCTGCGGCACCTGCGAGACGCGTGTGCTCGAGGGCATACCCGATCATCGCGACCAGTTTCTGAGCGAGGAAGAGCAGGCGGCGAACAAGAGCGTCATGATCTGCTGCTCGGGCGCCAGGTCCCGCACGCTGGTGCTCGATCTCTAAGAACAATATCCAAGGGTGGAACCAATGAAGTATCTCTCGCACATTGTCGGAATGGCGCTGCTGGCGGCTTGCGCCACCTCGCCGGCGTCGGCGGACGCTGCGCGTTCCCTGAAGATCGGCGTGCTGAATGACGCGTCCGGCCCTTATTCGGACAATGCCGGCGAAGGCTCGGTGACCGCGGCCAAAATGGCCGCCGAGGACTTCATGCGGCTTCATCCGGATTTCAAGGTCGAGATCGTCTCGGCCGACCACCAGAACAAGGCCGACGTCGGCGCCGCGATCGCGCGCCGCTGGATCGATCAGGAGAAGGTCGATGCGGTCGCCGATGTGCCGAACTCGGCGGTCGGGCTCGCGGTCAACGAAGTCGTGCGTGGCACCAAGGCGGCGCTGATTGCCTCGAGTGCCGCGTCTTCCGACCTGACCGGGAAATACTGCTCGCCCAACACGATTCAATGGACCTTCGATACCTGGGCGGCCTCGCATACCATCGGTGCCTATCTCGTGCGCCACGGCGGCAAGAAATGGTACTTCATCGCCACCGACAATGCGCTCGGCAAGTCGATGGTGCGCGACGGCACGGCAGTGATCGGCGCCGGCGGTGGCACCGTCCTCGGATCGGTCAATGTGCCGATCAACAATGCCGACTATGCCTCGTTCATCCTGCAGGCCGACAGCTCGGGCGCCGACGTGATCGCGTTTGCGACCGCCGGCGGCGACACCGTCAGCCTGATCAAGCAATCCGCCGAGTTCGGGCTGAAGCAGAGCGGACGCACTTTCGCGGCGCTGCTGACCACCACCAATGATGTCGAATCGAGCGGGCTTGCGGTCGGAGAGGGGCTGATCATCACCCAGCCGTTCTACTGGGACCTCAACGACGCCAGCCGCGCCTGGTCCGCCAAATTCAGCGAACGGCAGCATGGGCAATCGCCGACTGCCTTCCATGCCGGCGTCTATTCCTCGGTGCTGGCCTATCTGAACGCGGCATTGGCGGCGGGAACCAATGACGCACCGGCCGTGATCCAGAAGCTGAAGGAGGCGCCGATCGACGACGCCTTGTTCGGGCCGGTCGTGGTGCGCGCCGACGGCCGTGCCATTCACAACATGTACATCCTGAAAGTGAAGAGCCCGAATGCGTCGAAGAGCAAGTGGGATCTCCTTGAGCAGGTCGGCGTGCTCACAGGGCCGGAGGCGTTCCGGCCGCTCGACCAGGGCGGTTGCTCGCTCGTCGAGTCATCGAAGAGCAATTGACGACAACGGCTGCCGCCCTCGGATCAACACATTCTCAAACTGATGGACGTCCCAATGCTGGACCAGCTCGAAGCCGACTTCCCCGAGCAGACGCCGCGCCCTGCCGATGCGCCCAGGGCGCTCGAGGGGGTCAGGGTGATCGATTTCTCGCATTTCATCGCCGGACCGTTTGCCACCATGATCCTCGCCGACATGGGCGCCGAGGTGATCAAGATCGAGGCGCCCGGCCGCGGCGACGATTTGCGCCGCTATCCCCCCGTGCATCCCGATCTCAGGCACGGTGCGCCGTTCCTCTGGACCAACCGCAACAAGCGCAGTGTCGCCCTCGATCTCAAGTCGCCCGAGGGCCTGAAGGTCGCGCGTGAGCTGATCGCGACGGCTGATGTCCTTGTCGAGAATTTTTCGGCGAGCGTGATGGCGCGGCTCGGGCTCGACTACGAGAGCTGCTGCAAGATCAAGCCCGAGATCATCTATTGCTCGGTGTCGGCCTATGGCCGCGACGGGGCGTTCTCCGACCGGCTCGGCTTCGATCCGATCGCGCAGGTCGAGAGCGGTTTCGTCTCGATGAACGGCTATGCCGACCGGGAGGGCGTGCGGGCATTGTCGCCGGTGATGGACATCAGCACCGCGATGATGGCCAGCAATGCGATCCTTGGCGCGTTGTTCGCGCGCGAGCGTAGCGGGCAGGGGCAGGCCATCGAGGTGTCGCTGTTCGAGAATGCCGTCCTGATGACCGGCTACGCGACCATGCAGTCGCTGTTCAACAATGCGGATCCAAAGCGAAGCGGCAATACCAGCCCAGATACGTGTCCGTCGGGTGTGTTCCTGGCGAGCGATTGCTCGTTCTATATCAACTGCGGCAATGACAAGATCTTCCAGCGCCTGATGGCGCAGGTGCTCGAGCGCGAGGATCTCGCGGCGGCCGAGATCTATGCGACCGGCCCCGATCGAATCCGTCGGCGTGAGGAGTTGTTCGCGATTCTCGGCGATGCCTTTGCCCGGCAGCCCTGGTCGCACTGGCAGTCGCGCATGCGGGCGGCCGGAGTGCCGTGCGGCCAGGTGCGCACCGTCGGCGAGGCGATCCGCTCGCCGGAGGCGAGGGAGCGCGGGATCGTCACGAGGATCCCGCACGACACGGTGGGGTGGGTGCCGAACGTGAACCTGCCGATCCGCTATTCGCGGACCCCGATCGTCGATCCCGTTGCGGCACCGGCTGTCGGGCAGCACACCGAAAATGTCCTGCGCGAGTTGCTCGGCTACGATGAGACGGAGATCGCGCGCCTTGCCAAGGACGGAGCGTTCGGCAGCCAGGCCTCGCGACAGGATGCCAAGCCGTGACGGGGCGCGGGCGCGACGAGCGGACGCTGCGGGGCCGCGTGGCGGTTATCGGGATTGGTGAAACCGAATATTATCGCCATGGCGCTTCGCCCGATCCGGAATTCAAGCTCGCGCTGAAGGCCATTCTGGCGGCGTGCGAGGATGCAGGCCTCGATCCGCGCGAGATCGACGGGTTCTCGTCCTACAGCGACGATCGCAGCGAGGCGTCGCGGCTGGCCGCGGCGCTGGGGACGCATCGATTGCGTTCGGCGACCATGCAATGGGGGGGAGGCGGCGGCGGTTGCTGTGCCGCGGTTGCCAATGCGGCGGCCGCGATCGTCGCGGGCCTCGCCGATTGTGTCGTGGTGTTCCGCTCGCTGGCGCAGGGCCAGTATGGCCGCTTCGGACAGGCGGGCGGCATCCACACCGTGTCGGGCGAACGGTCCTATCTGATGCCTTATGGCGTGCTGGCGCCGCCGCAGCGCTTTGCCATGCGGGTGCAGCGCTACATGCACGACCACGGCGTCCGGCAAGAGGCGTTGCGCGCGATCGCGCTTGCCTCCTATCACCATGCCCAGGCCAATCCGCGCGCGGTGATGCAAGGCAAGCCGTTGGATGTCGAGAAGTATGACGCCTCGCGCTGGATCGTGGAGCCGTTCCATCTCTACGATTGCTGCATGGAAAATGACGGCGCAGCGGCCTTGGTGCTGGTATCGGCGGAGCGTGCCGCGGAATTCCGGCGCAAGCCGGCCTATCTGCTCGGTGCCGCCTTCGGATCCGGACATCGTGCGGCGGCGACGGCACACAACGCGCCGCTCTACGCCACTGCGAGCTTCGACACCGTCGCCCCCGATCTCTATCGCATGGCCGGGGTCGAGCCGTCAGATGTCGGCGTGGTCCAAGCGTACGAGAATTTCACCGGCGGCGTCGTGATGGCGCTGGCGGAGCACGGCTTCTTCAAGCCGGAGGAGGCCAACGACTTCCTGACCTTCGAGAACCTGACCGCGCCGTCCGGGCGGCTGCCGCTCAACACCAGCGGTGGCAATCTTGCCGAATGCTACATGCACGGCTTCGAGCTCGTCCTTGAAGCAGTGCGCCAGGTGCGGGGCATGTCGACCAGCCAGGCCCGGCGCAGCGACGTCGCATTGGTCATCGGAGGTCCGATGGTCTCTCCCGCAAGCAATCTCATTCTGGGGTCGGAGGCCACCCTATGAGCAATCCGAGCACGCGCTATCTCCCGGCAGGCCTGCCGATTCCGGTTGCAGAACCTGACGGCCTGTCTGCGCCCTACTGGGAGGGATTGCGTCAGGGCAGGCTCTTGGTGCAACGCTGCGGCCGTTGCAACACATGGCAGTTCGGCCCCGAATGGCTCTGCCATCGCTGCCACGCGTTCGACCCGGCCTGGACCGAAGTCGAGCCACGCGGCCGGATCTACAGCTGGGAACGCGCGTGGCATCCGTCGCATGCGGCGCTCAGAGGGCATGGACCTTACATCGCGGTGCTGGTCGAACTGCCGCATGCCGGCGGCATTCGCATGGTCGGCAATCTGCTCGGCGATCCCGAACAGACGGTTGCCATCGGCGCTGACGTCGAAGGGGTCTTCGAGCATCATCCGGAGCAGGATCCGCCTTACTCCCTGCTGCAATGGCGCCGGCTGTAGGTTTCCCCGGAGTTACTATCCATCCCTGCGTCTATACGGGCAATCGATCGCGCGTCTACCGGAGATAGCTGGTCCACGGACCGCTGCACCTGTGATCCGTCGCGGGTGACATCCGGTCTGCCTGCTTTCGCGTCAGCGTCGCTGACAGGATGAGCTGCGAGGGTCCTTGTCTCGCGGCAGATGACATGCAATCTTCCGCTCCCGGCAATGCTGTTCGAGAGCAACAAGAACAATAATCCCTCTCGTCCCTCCAATTCTGTCGAGGGCCTGATCATGTCGAATCCTACCCAAGCGACCTCCGCTCCGTGGCGGATAGGAGTCCTGTTTTCGCGAACCGGCTTCATGTCGGTGATCGAGGAAACCCAGTATCAGGGCACGCAGCTGGCGATCGAGGAGGTGAACGAGGCGGGCGGGGTCTGCGGCCGCGAACTGGTTCCCGTCGCCTACGACCCTGGTTCGGATTCGGCGGCCTATGGCCACTACGCCAAGCGGCTGATGGTCGAGGACCAGGTCAGCACCATCTTCGGCTGCTACACCTCATCAAGCCGCAAGGCGGTGTTGCCGGTCGTCGAACGGCTGAACGGCCTGCTTTGGTACCCGACGCTCTATGAAGGGTTCGAGGCGTCGCCGAACGTCATCTATACCGGCGCCTCGCCGAATCAGAACAGCCTCGCGCTGTGCCGCTATCTGATGGATACGTTCGGAACGCGATTCTATTTCGTGGGTTCGGACTACATCTATCCGCGCGAGTCCAACCGGGTGATGCGCGAGCTGCTGAAGAGCAACGGCGGCTCGGTCGTTGGCGAGCGCTACGTCAATGTCTACGCGCGCTGGCAGGACTTCGTCCCGATCATCCAGGACATCAAGCGGGTCAGGCCCGACGTGATCTTCTCGACCGTCGTCGGCGAGGGCACGGTGTTTCTCTATCAGGCCTATGCGAATGTCGGGCTCGATCCGAAGCAGGTCCCGATCGCCAGCCTGACCACGACGGAAGCCGAAATCGCCGCGATGGGCTTCGACGTCGGCGAAGGACACGTCACGGCGGCATCCTATTTCCAGGGCGTCGAGGGCAGCGCCAACAACGCGTTTGTGCAGCGCTTCAAGAAGCGGTTCGGCGCCGACATCTCGACCAACATGTGCGCCGAGGCGTCCTATTTCCAGCTGCATCTGTTTGCCAAAGCGCTCGAGCAGGTCAATTCGCTCGACACCGAAGTGCTCCGCTCCATGGTGTTCGGCACCAGCTTTGATGCACCGCAAGGTGCGGTGACGGTCAACCCGATGTCGGGCCACACCGATCTGTGGACCCGGATCGGGCGTGCCAACCGCCAGGGACAGTTCGATGTCGTCAGCCAATCAAAAGAGCCGGTGCATGCCGATCCGTTCCTGATCGGATATGGTCGTGCAACGCAAACAGGAAGCGTCCAATGAACGAAATGTCGCGTAAGCTGCAGCTCAGCCGAGACGTCGGCGGACGCAAGACCATGGTTCAGGAACTCGCCGATCTCTCGGCCGTGGTGGTCGCACCGGTCGACGATCAGGTCGGCATGTTGCTGCGCGAATTGCAGCGATTCCGGATGCGGGTGCGTCAGGTCTGGCCGATGCCGGAAAGCGTGCCGGCCGATGCCGACGTGGTGTATTGCGAATATTCGCCTGACCTCGCGCGGCGCCTGCCGTGGATTCCCGGCGATGCGCGCTCGGCGCTGGTCGTGATCCTGCCGGCGACGGAATCCGTTCACGCCGACGCGTTGTGTCATGCGACGCCCAACGCCGTGCTGCCGCGGCCGTTTACGCAGAATGCGGTGCTGTCGAGCCTTGTGCTGGCGCGCAGCCAGTTTGGTTATGAACGGCGGCTGCGCAGCAAGATCGAGAAGCTCGACGACAATCTGCGCTCGATGCGCACGGTGGAGCGCGCCAAGGCGATCCTGATGGCGACGCGGCAGATGCCGGAAACCGAAGCCTATGGCTTCATCAGACGGCAGGCGATGGATCGTCGCGTGTCGGCAAGCGCAGTCGCCGCGGCGATTGTTGACTCGTTCGAACTGCTTGGCTACGATCATCAACAGTAAGCCCCAATAGCGGGGCCGGCGGCGACAGCGCCGCCTTCGACACAACCGGCAACAAAGCCCTCCCAATGCTCGCGTAAGCGCGCATCGGGAGGGCTTTTTGTTTTTTCAGTCCTGAAGGGAGCTAGGGATGAGCATTTCACGGCGGACTTTGCTGAGGAATACCGCGGCGCTTGGCGCATTTGCCGGCGCCGGACTGCCGCACATCTGGATCAAGAACGCGGATCTCGTTTACGCCGCGGGCGGCGAGATCAAGGTCGGCGTGCTGTTCTCGCTGACCGGAACGACTGCGATCATCGAGGAATCGCTCAACAAGGCGACGCTGCTTGCGATCGAGGAAATCAACGCCGCCGGCGGCATCAAGGGCAGCAAGATCGTGCCGATCGTCGAGGATCCTGCCTCCGATCCTGCGACGTTCTCGGAGAAGGCGCGCAAGCTCGTCGTCGGCGACAAATGCGTCAGCGTGTTCGGCTCCTACACGTCGGCGAGCCGCAAGGCGGTGCTCCCGGTCTTCGAGCGCCAGAACAACCTCTATTGGTACCCGACGCTCTACGAAGGCCGCGAGTGCTCGAAGAACGTCATCTACACCGGCGCGGTGCCGAACCAGCAGCAGGACGAGTTCGTGCCCTGGCTGGTCAAGAAGTTCGGCAAGAAGTTCTATCTGATCGGCTCCAACTACATCTATCCGAAGGAAGAGAACAACTACTGCAAGAAGCTGCTCGAGAAGCTCGGCGGCGAGGTCGTGGCGGAAGAATATGTGCCGCTCGGCCATTCCGAATTCTCTTCCGTCATCAATAAGATCCGCTCGACGCAGCCGAACGTGATCTTCTCCACCGTGGTCGGCGATTCCGTGGTCGCGCTGCATCGTCAGTACAAGGCTGCCGGCCTCGATCCCGAGAAGATGCCCATGGCGAGTCTGACGACTTCCGAGAACGAGGTCGCGGCGATGGGCGGTGAGGCCGCCGCCGGTCACTTCACCTCGGCGCCGTACTTCATGGTGCACAAGTCGCCGGAGAACGAGAAATTCGTCGAGGCCTACAAGAAGCGCTGGGGCGCCGACAAGGTGACGCATTTCGTGTCGGAGGCCTGCTACTTCCAGACCTACCTGTTCAAGCAGGCGGTCGAGAAGCTCGCCACCAGCGATCTCACTCCCCCGAACATCCGCGACGCGGTCAAGGGCCAGAGCATGATTGCGCCGCAGGGCAAGGTCGAGATCGAGCCGGAGAACCTGCACACCTGGCTGTGGCCGAAGATCGCGCAGGCCAAATCGAACGGCCAGTTCGAGATTCTCGTCGAGGCCAAGGAGTGGCTGAAGCCGGTGCCTTACGCGGCCTATCCCGGACAGTCCTGCACCGAAAAGGGTCTGGTCGAGAAGAGCTGACGGCGGGGCTGACGAGGCCGTCGGTGTGCGGCGCCGGCGGCCTGCACCCCGTAGTGAATGCAGCCTTGCGCACGTGGTGCGAGAGGCAGGACGCAGCAAACGAACATTGAAGAACGGATCCCGACGTGGACCAATTCATCGAACAAATCGTCACCGGCCTCAGCATCGGGTCGATCCTGTTGCTGGTCGCGCTCGGCCTGTCGATCATCTACGGCTCGATGGGCATCATCAATCTCGCCCATGGCGAATTCGTGATGCTCGGCGCCTATGCCGCCTGGGTGTTCCACACCTATCTCGGGCTCGGCCTGCTGGCGAGCCTGGTTCCGATCTTCCTGGTGGTAGCCGCATTCGGCTGGGTCATCGAACGCTATGTGCTGAGCCTGCTCAACAACCGGCCGCTGGATACGATCCTCGCGACCTGGGGCGTCGGCATCATGCTGCAGCAGGCGGTGCGGCTATCGGTCGGTAGCGAGCTGCGCTACGTGCAGCTGCCGCCGGCGCTGTCCGACAGCATGGACGTGTTCGGCATCCCGGTGTCGTCGTATCGGGTGTTCCTGTTCGTGGTTTCGATCGCACTGTTCGGGGCGACCTGGTTGCTGATGAACCGCACCCCGATCGGGATGAAGCTGCGTGCGATCATCCAGGACCGCTCGGTCGCCGCTTCGTTCGGCATCAACGCCAAACGGGTCTATGCGCTGACCTTCGCCTATGGCGCCGGACTTGCGGGCCTTGCCGGCGCGCTGGTGTCGCCGCTCAAGAGCGTGTCGCCCGATATGGGCACCGGCTACGTCGTCGATGCCTTCATGGTGGTGGTGCTGGGCGGCGTGCAGAGCCTCGCCGGCACCGTGGCGAGCGCCTTCATCCTCGGCGAACTCTCCGGCGGCATCGCCTTCCTGCAGAACGACACGGTCGCCAAGGCGATCGTGCTGCTCGCCATCGTCGTCCTCATCCGTTTCCGCCCCGAGGGGCTTTTCACCGCACGCGTGCGGGCTTGAGACAGATCGCTCATCTATGCCGTCCAATGCTCCTAACTCCAGCGGATTGCAGCGCCTGATCGCGCAGCTCGCACCTCTGCTGATCGTCTGCGCGATCGTGTTCGCGCTGCCGGTGCTGCTCAACAACGACTTCCTGCTCAACAAGGTCGCGCGCTACCTGGTGCTCGGTATCCTCACCGTGTCGCTCGGGCTGTCCTGGGGATTCGGCGGCATCCTCAATCTCGGCCAGGCGATGAGCTTCGGGCTCGGCTCCTACGCGATGGCGATGGCGCTGAAGCTCAAGACCGTTCCTGTGCACACCGGAGCAAGTGGCCTGCCGGACTTCATGGTCTGGAACAATGTCCAGCATTTGCCGTGGTTCTGGGAGCCGTTCCGCTCGCTGACTTTTGCGATTGCCGGGGGCCTGATCGTGCCGGCGCTGGTCGCGGCGGCGCTCGGCTGGTTCATGTTTCGTGGGCGTGTGACCGGCGTCTATGTCTCGATCATCACGCTCGCCACCATGGTGGTGATCAATCTCGTGATCATCGACCAGCAGAGCTACACCGGCGGCTTCAACGGCATCACCGATCTCGCCCAGCTCGAGATCTTCGGCATCGCGTTCGATGCCTATGGCCGCGCCACCTACTATCTCGTTGCCTGTTGCGTGTTGCTCAGTTTGCTGGTCGCCTTCGCCTTCACGAAGTCCAAGGCCGGCCTGATCGTGCAGGCGATCCGCGACCATGAGAGCCGGGTGCGCTACTTCGGCTACGACGTCGCGCTCTACCAGATCTTCGTGTTCGCGCTGTCGGCCGCGATCGCAGGCCTTGCCGGCATGCTCTACACGGTGGTGATGGAGTTTGCCTCGCCGACCTTCCTTGGCGTGCAGCTTTCGCTCTCGGTGGTGGTGTGGTGCGCCGTCGGCGGCCGGCAGAGCCTGGTCGGCGCGTTCCTCGGCGCGGTGCTGGTCGCGGGCATGCAGGGCGCGCTGTCGGAATCTGCGGCGTTCCTGGAAACCTGGACGCTGGTGATGGGCGCGCTGTTCGTGCTCGTGGTGCTGTTCCTGCCGAAGGGGCTGGCCGGCCTCGCACAGGTCGTATGGCGCTGGATCGTGCAGCGCCGCCAGGCAGCGGGCCGCGGCGTTGCGCAAGGCGTCGGTCAGACGGAGGGCAGCACATGAGCTCGCACCTCGATCTCCGTGACGTCTCGGTCAGCTTCAACGGGTTCAAGGCGCTGAATGCGCTCAACATGAGCGTGCGCAAGGGCGAGCTGCGCTGCCTGATCGGGCCGAACGGCGCCGGCAAGACCACGGCGCTGGACATCATCTGCGGCAAGGTCAAGCCGAGCGCCGGCACCGTCAGCTTTGACGGCACCGCGCTGCAGGATCTCGAGGAGTACGAGATCGCCCGCGCCGGCGTCGGCCGCAAGTTCCAGGTGCCGAGCGTATTTCGCGAGCTCTCGGTCTCCGAGAATCTCGACGTGGCGCGGGCGCGCCGCACCTCGGTGCTCGGCAATCTGCGCTGGAGCATCGGCAATTCCGGGCGCGAAGACATCGCGCGTCTTGCCGAGCTGGTCGGGCTCACCGAGCAGCTTGACCGTCCGGCTGCCTATCTGTCGCACGGCCAGACCCAGTGGCTCGAGATCGGCATGCTGGTCGCCCAGGACGCCGAGCTGATCCTGATGGACGAGCCGACCGCGGGCATGACCGCGCAGGAAACCCGCAAGACCGCCGAATTGTTCGCGCGGCTGAAGGGCAAGCACACGCTGATCGTGGTCGAGCACGACATGGGCTTCGTCAAGGCGATCGGCGACATCATCTCGGTGATGCATATGGGCCAGATGCTGGCCGAAGGCACCGCGGCGGAAGTGGAGGCGCATCCCGAAGTGCGGCGCGCCTATTTGGGATCGGGAGGCATTAGCCATGCTTGAGCTGACCGACGTCGACGCCTTCTATGGCAACAGCCGCGCCCTGCAGGGGATCAACCTGATGGTCGGCAACGGCGAGTTCCTCTCGGTGCTCGGCCGCAACGGGGTCGGCAAGACCACGCTGATGCGCAGCATCCTCGGCCTGATGGACCGGGTCACAGGGCGCCTGTCGCTCGACGGCGCCGACATCTCGCCGCTGCGGACCTATCAACGCGCCAAGGCCGGCATCGCCTATGTGCCGCAGGGCCGTGGGATCCTGCCGAAGTTCACCGTGCGGGAGAACCTGACGCTCGGGACCTTCGCCGCGAGATCCGCTGGCGGCATCGAGGAGTGGGTGCTGGAGCTGTTTCCGGTGCTCAAGGATTTCCTCAATCGCTACGGCGGCAATCTTTCCGGCGGCCAGCAGCAGCAGCTTGCGATCGCGCGTGCGCTGCTCGCCCAGCCCAAGGTCATCCTGCTGGACGAACCGACCGAGGGCATCCAGCCGAACATCGTCGAGCAGATCGAGGATGTGATCACGCGGCTCAATCGCGAGCGCGGGATCACGGTCGTGCTGGTCGAACAGAATGTCGCGTTCGCGCGGCGCGCGTCGCACCGCTTCGCGTTGCTCGAGAAGGGACGCGTCGTCGCCAAGGGCGCGATCGGTGAACTCACCGATGATCTCATCCAGCTGCACATGGCCGTGTAGCGGGAATTATCGTTCAGGAAAGGGAGTCGAGACATGTTGCATGGAGATATATCGAGCAGCAAGGACACGGTCGGCGTTGCCGTGGTCAATTACAAGATGCCGCGTCTGCACACCAAGGCCGAGGTGCTGGATAACGCGCGCAACATCGCCAAGATGGTCGAGGGCATGAAGCTCGGCCTGCCGGGCATGGATCTCGTAATCTTCCCGGAATACTCGACCCACGGCATCATGTACGACTCCAAGGAGATGTACGAGACCGCGTCGTCGGTACCGGGCGAGGAGACCCGCATCTTCGCCGACGCCTGCCGCAAGGCCAAGGTCTGGGGCGTGTTCTCGCTGACCGGCGAGCGTCATGAGGAGCATCCCAACAAGGCGCCGTACAACACCCTGATCCTGATGAACGACAAGGGCGAGATCGTCCAGAAGTATCGCAAGATCATGCCGTGGGTCCCGATCGAAGGCTGGTATCCCGGCGACTGCACCTACGTCTCGGAGGGGCCGAAGGGCCTGAAGATCAGCCTGATCATCTGCGACGACGGCAACTACCCGGAGATCTGGCGTGACTGCGCGATGCGCGGCGCCGAGCTGATCGTCCGCTGCCAGGGCTACATGTATCCGGCCAAGGAGCAGCAGATCCAGATCTCGAAATCGATGGCCTGGGCCAACAACTGCTACGTCGCGGTCGCCAATGCCTCCGGCTTCGACGGCGTCTATTCCTACTTCGGCCATTCGGCGCTGATCGGTTTCGACGGGCGGACGCTTGGCGAGTGCGGCACCGAGGAGAACGGCATCCAGTACGCGCAGCTCTCGGTGTCGCTGATCCGCGACGCCCGCCGCAACATGCAGTCGCAGAACCATCTCTTCAAGCTGATGCACCGCGGCTACACCGGCCTGATCAACTCCGGAGACGGCGACCGCGGCCACGCGGTTTGCCCGTACACCTTCTACAAGAACTGGATCACGGATCCCGAAGGTACGCGGGAGATGGTCGAGGCCATGACCCGTCCGACCGTCGGGACCGACGAATGTCCGATCGAGGGCATTCCGAACCAGAAAGTCGCACATCGCTAGGCGATACCGATGATCGGCGCCGGCGCGAGGTTTCGCGCCGGCGGGATTCGATGCAACGGCGAACACTTCCTCGCGGAAGAAAAAGGGGGCACATCATGAGCAGCCAAGCGAATGACGGACTGGTTCATCAGGCCGAGGGGCAGATCGACGACCTTCTCGGTCATGAATTCGAGCACGAGCCGGTGCCAATGACTGCCCGGCGCAGCGCCTTCTCGGTCACCATGGTGTGGCTCGGCTTTCCGATGATCATCACCGGCGCGATGACGGGATCGCTGCTGGTGCTGGGCATGGGGTTCAAGAATGCGCTGGTGGCCATGATCATCGGCAATCTGATCATGTTCGCCTATGTGGGCGCGCTCGGCTTGATCGGCACCAGGCGCGGCATGAACTTCGCGCTGATCGCGAGCATCGTGTTCGGCAAGAAGGGCTATGTGCTGGCGTCGGGCCTGCTGTCGACCCTGCTGCTCGGCTGGTATGCGGTGCAGACCGGCATCACCGGCGCACTGATCTCCTCGACCTACGGCCTCAACTATGTGGCGATGACGATCGTTGCCGGCGTGCTCTATATCGGGATCACCTTCGTCGGGGTGAAGGGATTGCACTATATCGGGCTGGCGTCGGTGCCGCTGTTTGTCGTTCTCGGCCTCTGGGTCGCGGCCGATGCTGCGTCGACCACGACCGCAGCCGCGATTTTCAGCTATGCCGGCAACAATGGCGTGGCCAGCATGTCGATGGGCGTGGGCCTCACCGTGGTGCTGGCGCTGTTCATCGACGCAGGCACGGTGACGGCGGACTTCAACCGCTGGGCGCCGAGCCCGCGGGCGTCGCTGTTTGCCACGTTCAGCGCGTTCCCGTTCGCCAATCTGGTGGCGATGCTGGTTGGCGGCGTGATGACGGCTGCGCTTGCCGTGCCGAACGCCAATCCATTCGGCGTCGACAACATGTTCGGCTTCATGAACGGCAAGCAGCTCACCTGGCTCAGCATTCTCGCGTTCATCTTTCTCTACACCAATCTTGGATCGGTCTGCTCGCACTGCCTGTACAATGCGGCGACCGGCTGGTCGCGTATCCTCGGCACCAACATGCGGCTGATGGCCGTGATCCTCGGCGCCATCGGGATCGTTGTCGCCGCGGGCAATGTCTGGGCGTTCTTCATCCAGTGGCTGTCGCTGCTCGGGATCCTGGTGCCGCCGATCGGCGCGATCATCCTTGTCGATCAGTATCTGCTGCGGACCGAGGCGCGCGCGGACACAGACTGGCGTGCGAAGCCGTTCATCGCCTGGGGCATCGGGTCGCTGTGCGCCTTTGCAGTTGAAAACCTGATGCCGGGGCTGTCCACTGCGATATCAGCCGCGCTGGTCGCCGGCATCGTGTACGGGGCGATCGCGCGGGTGGACTCTTCGACCGAAAAGGTGGCGCGTCCCGCCTAAGCGATCAGCTCAATCAAGCAAGAAGGGTACATCAATGAGCGTCGACTATCAGATCTATGATCTCGGCAATCTGACCTTGCAGTGCGGCGCGACCATCCGCGACTGCAAGCTCGCCTACAAGACGTTTGGCCAGCTCAACGCGGCCAAGGACAATGTGATCGTCTATCCGACCTGGTACTCCGGCCAGCACTACGACAATGAATGGCTGATCGGGCCGGGCATGGCGCTCGATCCGGCGAAATACTTCATCATCATCCCCAATATGCTGGGCAACGGCCTGTCGTCATCGCCGAGCAATACGCCGGAGCCGTATAACGGGCCGCGGTTTCCGCAAGTGACGGCCTATGACAATGTGCGCGCCCAGCACCGGCTGGTGACCGAGAAATTCGGCATCAAGCACATCCGCCTGGTGGTCGGCTGGTCGATGGGCGCGTTGCAGACGTTCCATTGGGGTGCGCTCTATCCCGACATGATGGATCTCTTGGCGCCGTTCTGCGGTTCGGCAAAATGCTCGCGGCACAATTATGTGTTCCTCGAAGGCGTGAAGGCCGCGCTCACAGCGGATGCCGCCTGGAAGGAGGGCTGGTACACCGACAAGCCGGCCCGCGGCCTGCGCGCTGCCGCACGGGTCTATGCCGGCTGGGGCTTTTCGCAGGCGTTCTATCGCGAGCAGCTCGACATCAAGACGATGGGTTATTCCTCGCTGGAGGATTTCCTGGTGGCGTTCTGGGAGGGCTTCTTCCTGCCGAAGGACCCCAACAATCTGCTGACCATGCTGTGGACCTGGCAGAACGGCGACATCAGCGCCAACGAGATCTACAACGGCGACTTCAAGGCTGCGCTGCGGGCGATCAAGGCCAAGACCTATGTCATGCCGGGGCAGACCGATCTCTACTTCCCGCCGGAAGACAGCGAGAACGAGGTCGCCAACATGCCGAACGCCAAGTTCGTGCCGGTGCCGTCGATCTGGGGCCACTTCGCGGGCGGGCCGGGGACCAACCCCGTCGATGTCGCCTTCATCGATACCAAGCTCAAGGAACTGCTCGCGTCGTGAGTTCGAACGATTGCGAACGGCTGCCTGCGCGATCATGGGAGGCGTGAGCTTGTCCAATCCCGCTCTGCTGCTCGACCAGTACCGCATCCGCCAGGAGCCGTATTACCGGCCGCTCAAGGATGAGGTCGAACTGTTCGGTGCAGCCTATGCGAGCCGCATGCCGGTGATGCTGAAAGGCCCCACCGGCTGCGGCAAGACCCGCTTCATCGAATACATGGCGTGGCGGCTCGGCCGCCCGCTGATTACGGTCGCCTGTCACGAGGACATGACCGCGGCGGATCTGGTCGGGCGCTGGCTGCTCGATGCGGAGGGAACGGTGTGGAGCGACGGGGCGTTGACGACGGCCGTTCGTCTTGGCGCGATCTGCTATCTCGACGAGATCGTCGAGGCGCGCCAGGACACCACCGTCGTGATCCATCCTCTGACCGACGACCGCCGTGTGCTGCCGCTGGAAAAGCGTGGCGAGCTGATCCACGCGCATTCCGACTTCCAGCTCGTGATCTCCTACAATCCGGGCTACCAGAGCGCGATCAAGGACCTCAAGGAGTCGACCAAGCAGCGCTTCGCGGCGCTGGATTTCGGCTATCCCGACCGCTCGGCAGAAACCGAGGTGGTGTCGCGCGAGGCCGGCATCGAGCCGAACCTTGCCGATCTCCTGGTGAGGATCGCGCAGCATAGCCGCAACCTGAAGGGGCAGGGGCTCGATGAGGGCGCGTCGACCCGGATGCTGGTCAATGCCGGCCGCCTGATCGGCTGCGGCATCAGCCTCGAGAAGGCCTGCGAGACCACGATCGTGGTCCCGCTGACCGACGATGCCGACACCAGGAACACGTTGCGCGACGTGATCTCGGCCTCTGCGTGAATGGACGCTCGCAGGTGACGGTCGCGCAAATCAGTTCGCTCGATAGCTTCCGGTCCGGACGCCGGCTCGCGGCGCTGCTGCGCGGCCACGATGAGATCGGCGCGGCCGTGCAGGCGGCGCGGGCCGCATTGCAGCGCGCAGGGACGATCGATCACCTCGCGACCTGGGATGAGGCGGTCCACGACCTGTTCGGGGCCAATCTAGGCCATGCCGTGGTGTTGGGCTTTCTGCGGCTGTCGGAGCAATGGCCGGCGCAGCGATCGACCGATGATCTGATCGCGATCGGACGCGCCGCCGGCGATATCGGCCGCAGCGCTGGGAGCCGCGCCGCCCACGGGTTGCTGACCGAATTGTCAAAGGTGCTGCCGCGGCTTGCGGAGGCTGGAGAACTCACCGCTGTTCTCGCTGCGTTTTGCCAACTCGCAGATGCTGGTCCGGAATCGGTGGGTCTTGCGATCGGCCGGCTGGAGCCGCTGCTGGCGCATGCCGGGGGCGACGACTTTTCCGCCTGGGTCTCCGCCGGCTTGCGCGCAAGCGGCGGTCGCGCATCGCGCCGGCGCGCCTATTTCGCGCTCGATGATCCGCTTTCGGTGCGGCTGTTCGCGGTGGGGCGGACCGACGACGACTTTGCACGGCTGGAGAGACGCCTCGCTGCAACAACGATCGCCCTGTGGAACAGAAAGCCTCGCTTCCGCAAGCTTGCCGCTGCGCCGACGCCGGTGCCGCGGCGCACCTCGCTCGCTGCCGGCTTCATCGGTCTCCCCGAAACCTTTCCCGGCTTTGCCGGCGAGGCGGCGGACACCATCTATCTCGCGGCGGTCGCGCATGCCGGAGCCCATCTCGTGCACTCCGCCGTCCGCTTTCCCGTGGGGCGGCTGAAGGCATTGCAGATCGCGCTGGTCTCGCTGATCGAGGATGCCAGGGTCGAGACGCTGGCGCTTCGCGAGATGCCCGGGCTGCGCCGGCTGTGGCTGCCGTTTCACAGCGCGACGCCATCCGGCCAGGCAACCGCAGCCGGACTGATGATGCGATTGGCGCGGGCGCTGATCGATCGGGACTATCGGGATCCGGATGTGTGGGTGACCAAGGGACAACAGTTGTTTGCCGATGCCGCCGGCCGCTGGACGGATCCCGCCATCAGCCGCGAGATCGGCGGGCTGCTCGGCAACGACATCGGCCAGATGCGGCTGCAGTTCAACGCCAAGAGCTACGCCGTCGAGCCCGCTTACCGCGACGACAATTTGGCGCTGTGGGATTTTGGCGATCAGCCGGACAGTCCGACCGAGACGATCGAACTTGCGGTCGATTCCGTGCGTATGGAGCGTCGCGAGCACGCCGATGGACAGTCCACCGACGACAACGCAAAGCCCGACGAGACCCTGCGCGCGAAGGCCAGCGCGGTCACGCTGCTGGACGGATTTCCGGTCGCGACCTATCCGGAATGGGACTACGCCGCGCGGACCGAGCGAGCGGACTGGACGACGATCCTCGAGGCTGATGCCGCTGCCTCCGCGCAGCCGTTCGATCTGCCGACGGACACCGAGACGACCCGCTGGATCACGCGGTTGACCCGCGACGCGTCGATCGGCCGCCGTATCAGGCACAAGGGCCAGCGCGACGGCGACGCGCTCGATATCGACGCGGCGATCGCGCTGACGATCGAGCGGCGCGCCGGCAGCGTCAGCGAGCCCATGGTCTATCAGCGCGATGCGCCGGGACCGCGCGATCTTGCCATTCTGCTGCTGCTGGACCTGTCGCAATCGACCGCCGACCGTGACCGTCGCGGCCGGACCGTTCTCGACGTCGAGCGCAAGGCGGCCGCGATCATGGCGGCGGCGGTCGAGGCCGCCAATGACGCGATCGCGGTGCATGGTTTCAGCTCCGACGGCCGCGAGCGCGTGCGTTATCTGCGCATCAAGGGTTTTGAGGAGCCGATGGATGCCGTCGTGCGTTCGCGCCTCGCCGGGCTTGGCAGCAGCCATTCCACCCGGCTTGGCGCGGCCTTGCGCCATGCCGGGGACGACCTCGCCGGACGGCGTGCGTTCCGCAAGGTGCTGCTGGTGCTCACCGATGGCGAACCGTCCGACGTCGATGTGCCCGATCCGCAATATCTGGTGGAGGACGCGCGCCGGGCCGCACAGCAATTGCGGCGGCGAGGCACCGATATTTTTGCCTTCGGTGTCGGAGAACACAGGTTTCCCCAGCTCGATCGCATTTTCGGCGAGCGCTACGCGCTCCGCGTGCCGCGCATCGAGGTGTTGCCGCACCGGGTGATGCAGCTCTACGCGGAACTGAAGAAATAAAGGGTCCTGTCGTCACGGAGCCGGCCCAGATCGTCGTCCACACGCCTACGCACCGCTGTCACACTTCGACGCTAACGTTGCAGATTGGACACAGCGGCCCGCCTGGGAACAATCGACGCGGACACGATGAGCATCGGATATCTTTCGAGGGGCCGGGCAGGGCGCCCCTCAGACGCTTGTCGATTGTGCGTTTTGATCTGCCTCTGCATGCTGGGCGCCGGCGCCGACTACGCGATGGGACAGGAGAGCCCGAACGCTTCGGCGGCGCGGATCACCTTCGATATTCCGTCTCAAGCCCTGACGTCCGCGCTGGAAAGCTACGGCGCCACGGCGCGGCGCGAGGTGCTTTATGACGCGCGGCTTGCGACCGGCCGGCGCTCGAGCGAGGTGAGGGGCGTATTCGCGCCGACCGAAGCCTTGCAGATCCTGCTCGATGGCACCGGCCTGGTCGGCCGGCTGACGTCGGAGAATGCGCTGGTGGTGGTGCCATCGTCTCCGGCCGCCGGCCAGCCGACGACGCCTGACGTCGATGCCAGGAAGGGCGACCCGGTCATTCGGGCCCGTTACTACGCGCAGGTGCAGGAGCGCGTCCGGGACGCCTTCTGCAGGGACAGCCTGTTGCGGCCTGGCCGCTACCGGATCGCTGTGCAGTTCTGGATCGCTCCAACAGGATCCGTGCAACAGACCAGGCTTTTGAGCAAGACCGGCGATGCACGCGTCGATAGCGCGATCGAGACGACCCTTCGTGGATTGAGAATCAAGGAGACGCCGCCGCAGGGCATCTCGCAACCCCTCACGATGGTCGTTGCGCCGCGTCCGCCGGAGCAGACGCGGGACTGCGCCGGGATTGACGCAATCCGCACCAGCGGCGAGGCGAACTGAGCGTGCCGGGATGAGCGACGCAAACCGGACCATGCTCCGCAGCTTCCTGGCTGCCCGCTACGATGATCTCAAGCTGCGGCTGAGCCGTCGTCTGGGCTCGGCGGAGCTTGCCAGCGATGCGTTGCAGGACACCTATGTGCGTCTCGATCGGGCTGAAGTGGCGGGGGCGGTGCAAAGCCCGGCCGCGTACCTGTTCCGGATGGCCTTCAACGTCGCAATGGACCGGCAGCGGGCCGAGAAGCGGCGCCTGGCGCACAACGAGGTTCAGGATCTGCTCCATATTGTCGACGATGCGCCGGGGCCGGGTCAGATTGCGGAGGCCCGCTTCGAGATCGAGGCCCTGGAGAAGGCGATCGCGGAACTGACGCCGCGCCGCCGGGTCATCCTGCTGGCCGCGCGGCTCCAGGGCATGCCGCAGCGGGAAATTGCCAGCCGGCTCGGGGTCTCGCTGCGCCTGGTCGAGAAGGAACTTCGCCTCGCCCAGGAACATTGCGCGCTGAAGCTCGGAAAATAGTTGTGCGGTTGATGGCTATGGCGAACGTCAAATGGACAAGCGGACGACCCGGCTGCGGAGGCGAGGGGCGCTGCGAGGCAAGCCTGCATGACGAGCAAAGGCGGTAAATCGACAATGGGGCTCGGCGCAATGGAGCGGGAGGCACATGCCTGGGTCAGGCGCTTGACGTCCGGCGACGCGACGGTCGAGGACGCCGATGCGTTCCAGGTGTGGCGCGAGCAGAGCGCCGCCCATGCGACTGCGTTTGCGAAGGCAAGCAAGCTTTGGGAGACGGTCGGCAGCGCCGGCCATAACCTCCGCTATGACCCCGCATCGCTTGGCGCGCTGCTTGATGGTGAAGCCAGGCGCGTGATGACGCGCAGGCTGGTGCTTGGCGGCGGACTTGCGACCGCCGCCGCGGCCGTCGGAGCGGTCACGCTGCGTCCCCCGCTCGAGCTCTGGCCGTCATGGTCCGAGCTTGCTGCGGACTACCGGACAGGTACGGGAGAGCAGCGCAAGCTTGCGCTGAACGACAGCGTGTCGATCAACCTGGACACAAGGACCAGCATCGCGCTGCGCCCGGACCATGGCGATACCAGCCGGATCGAGTTGATCACGGGGCAGGCGTCGATTGCGACGACCCCGCAACAGTCGAGGCCGGTGACTGTGATTGCGTCGAGTGGTCAAACGGTTGCAACGCAAGCCACGTTCGACGTGCGCTATCTCGGGGCTGAGGTGCGCGTCACCTGTCTCGGAGGCGAGGTTCGCGTCGAGCATCAGGGAAATGCCCGCACCGTTCGTGAGCGGCAGCAGATCGCCTACGACGAGCGGCGCATGAGCGATATCGTTGCGATCGATCCGGCGGTCGAAGCGGCCTGGCAAGAGGGTTTGCTCGTCTTCCGCTACACGCCGCTGCCCAAGGTGGTGGAAGAGGTGAACAGGTACCGATCGGGCCGGATATTCATCGTCAATGCCGAGCTGAACGCCCATTTGATCAACGGCCGCTTCCATATCGACCGGATCGACGAGGTTCTCGTGCAGCTCGAGCAAGCCTTTGGCGTCAAGGCGAAAACGCTTCCCGGCGGCATTGTGCTGCTGAGCTGACGCGGCGGCGGGCGGGGGCGCGAAAAAAGTTCGAGTCCGGCGTGCGGGTCGATCCGTTCAGGATCGTCACAGCCGCGAGGGTCTCGGTGTCGGTACCGGGGCGCAAATATTCGGCTGTGCGTCGGCCGCGCAAGAAAGCGATTCCATGGTTCCCGGCTTCTCGAGGTCTCTGTCCCGCGCGTCCGTTCGCGCTACGTTGTTTGGCAGCGTCAGCGTTGCGGCACTGCTTGCCAATGCGCCGGTGGCCGCGCGCCCGTTCGGATCGGCCTGGACGGCGTCACCGTCGGCCGCAGCCATGGCCGCGTCGCAGCCGGCCGCGCAGGACGCGGCAGCAGCAGCCAAGCAAGGCCAGGATGCTATGGCGCGGGCCACCCGCGCCATCCAGGCGATGCAGGCCGTGCAGAGTGCGGCGCGCGGCGCGGCGCAGGCCTCGCAGCGTTCGACCACGCTGCCGCAGGTCTCGGTACCCAACGGCCTCGCGCCAGGCGGCCTGCAGGTGGCGCCGGGATGGCAGGGTGCGAACGCGCCGACGCAGGCGGTCGATGCCGCCGGCCAGACCCAGGTCGGCATCGCGCAGACCCGGGCGCAGGCGATCCTCAACTGGAATTCCTTCAACGTCGGCGCCCGCACCACGCTGACCTTCGACCAGCAGGGCAATGCGAACTGGGTGGCGCTCAATCGCGTGGTCGGCAGCACCGCGCCGAGCCAGATCCTCGGCAATATCAAGGCCGACGGCTCGGTCTATGTGATCAATCAGAACGGCATCATCTTCGGCGGCGCGAGCCAGGTGAATGTCGGCTCGCTGATCGCCTCGACCGCCGGCATCACCGATACCCAGTTCCTCACCAGCGGCATCTACGCGCAGCAGGCCGGCGGCCGATATGTGCCGAGCTTCACGGATGCCCGTGGCGCGGTGCGAGTCGAGCCCGGCGCGCTGATCTCGACCAACGCGCCGTCCTCGGTGACGCAAGGCGGCGGTTTCGTCCTGCTGATGGGGACCGAGGTCAGCAATGCCGGCTCGATCAGCGCGCCGCGAGGCCAGGTACAACTCGCGGCCGGCAACGACTTTCTGCTGCGGCCGGGTTACAGCACGGACGCCAACCAGGGCTCGACCACGCGCGGCAACGAGATCTCGCCGATCGTGCGCGACGCAATCGCGGCCGTCGGCAACTCCGGCCTGATCTTCGCCCAGCAAGGCGACATCACGCTCGCGGGCCGCAGCGTCAACCAGAACGGGGCGCTTGTCGCCACCACCTCGGTCAACACCCGCGGCACGATCCATTTGCTGAACGCGGTCTCCGATGCCGCGGGCAGCATCACGCTCGCGAGCGGCAGCCTGACCGCGATCCTGCCCGAGCTCGACAGCAGTGACACCGCGCTCGACAGCCAACGCAACCAGCTGGTAGCCGATTCCAAGGCCTTCACCCACGCCCCGGTCGCCAACGCCCAGTTCGACAATCTTTCGCAGCTGTCCGACCGGCTCGACCAGGGGCGCATCGAGATCGTCAGTGGCGGCACCGTCAATTTCAAGGCCGGCTCGACCACGCAGGCGCAGGGCGGCCAGGTGGCGGTCAATGCCGGTCACCGCGTCTTCGCCGAGAGCGGATCTGTTATCGACGTCTCGGGCGTGCGCGGCGTGCTGCTGCCGATGTCGACCAACAACCTCCTGATCAACGTGCAGGGCAACGAGCTGCGCGACTCGCCGGTCAACCGCGATCAGGACAATCTGAAGAACGCGGATGTCTGGATCGACGCCCGCGACCTGGTGCTGGTGCCGGCGGGCACCGGCGGCTATGCGACCGACCGCTACTATACGCCGGGTGGCCTGCTCGAGGTTTCCGGCTATCTCGCCAATACCGCGCACCGGATCGGCGAATGGGCCGCGGTTGGCGGCAGCGTCACGCTGTCGGCGCCGGAAGTCGTGGCGCAGAAGGGGGCCGTGTTCGACGTCTCTGGCGGTTCGGTCAGCTACCAGGGCGGTTACATCCGGACCACCAACTTCCTGGGCGCGGACGGCCGTCTCTACAGCGCCAACGAGGCCCGCGCCGACATGCAGTTCTACGGCGTTGGTGCGGGCTTCATTCGCGAGCACAAGCTCGGCGGCAAGGTTGCGCCGAACCTGACCGAAATCTGGACCAGCCCGTTCGGCAAGGGGCGCGTGACGACCCGCTGGGAGGACGGCTACACCATCGGCCGCGACGCCGGCTCTCTCATCCTGTCGACGCCGACGGCGGTCTTCGAAGCCGATATCGTCGCTGATATCGTCACCAGCTCGCGCCAGACGACGGCTCGGCCTGATGGCACGACCGATGGCTACAAGCTGTCGCAGAATGTCGCCCCGCTCCAGGGCAAGCTCGCGCTCGGCGGCTATTCGGGACTGGGCCTCACCGATGCATCCGCTGCGCGGGTCGCCTTCGGCCGGACCCCCGCTATATCCGAGGCGCTGAACGTCACGTCGGTCCTGCCCGACGATCGCATCGGGACCGCATTCTTCAATTCGGACGCGCTTAATGCCGCCAAACTGGGCGGGCTCAATGTTGCGAGCAGCAAGGAGATCCTCGTCGAGGCGCCGCTTGAGCTTGCGCCCGGCGCGCAGGTGATCTTCGCAGCACCACATGTCGATATCGGCGCGAACGTCACGGCGCGTGGCGGCAGCGTGACGCTGACCAATCTCATGCATGCGCTGCTCGGCCAGAACCAGAACGAGCAATGGTGGGCGCTTCGCGACGCGGACGGCAAGGCGCAGGTTACGATCGGCCAGAACGTCGCCGTCGATCTCAGCGGATTGTGGAGCAATGGACTGACCGGGGCCGATGTGTCCGGTCAGGCGCATGTCGATGGCGGCAACTTCATCGTTTCGACGACCGGCGGCATCACGCTTGCGAGCGGGTCGCTGATCGATGTGTCCTCGGGTGGCGCCATCCTGGCGACCGGCAAGACCATCGGCGGCAAGGGCGGCAATGTCAGCCTGGTGGCCAACGACTATTCGCATCTGCTCTGGACCCAGTTCTTCACCAATCCGCTCATCCTCGACGGCACGATTCGTGCGTATGGCTTTGCCGGCGGCGGCACGCTGACGCTGAACGCGGGCCAAGAGATCGCGATCGGCGAGGCGGTGGCCGGGGCGCTGGTGCTCGATCCCGCGATCTTCAAGTCCGGCTTCACGGCCTACAACATCGGCAGCAACACCGGCATCCAGACCGGTGAAGGCACGCGCGTGGACGCCGAGGTGCCGGTCTATCGCTTCACCCAGGGCAGCTTCGGCGCGCCGAGCGGCAGCCTCGTTGCGGATGCCGCGACGCTCTGGACCCCGCCGCGCTTCGCGGTCAACTCCTTCACGCATGGCGCCACGCAGCGCGTGGGCGCCGATGTGACGTTCTGGAGCCTGCATGATTTCACGCTGGCGAAGGGCGCATCCATCAACGTCGATCCCGGGCGTTCGGTCTCGATCTACGCCAATCGCCAGACGGTGATCGACGGCACGATCACGGCGCCCGCGGGCAACATCCTGATCACGAGCGTGCAGGACGCCCCCGGCGACAACAGGTACAATTCCGGTTACGGCGAATTCGGCCTGACGCGTTCGTTCTGGATCGGCGACGACGCGGTGCTGGACGTCTCGGCGCGCGATGCGGTGGGGCGCGACGAGCGCGGGGTTTCCTATGCTGCCGTGCCGGACGGCGGCACGATCCGCATCGGCGGCACCGGCGCGCTCGATCCAAAATATCCCGTCGTCAGCGACGCCTTCGTGATCGTTCGTCCAGGTGCGCTGATCGACGCGTCGGGTACCTCGGCGGTGGTCGATGTCCAGAATGGCAAGACCTATATGCCGACGCTCGCCGCAAGCGACGGCGGGACGATCTCGCTCTATTCCAGCTTCGGCATGGCGCTCGACGGCACCTTGCTGGCTGCGGCCGGCGGCAGCGGCGCGTCCGGCGGTTCGCTGAACCTGACCATGTCCTGGCGCGGCTATATCGTGGGGCAACCGAACACGAGTTCGCCCTATGCTAGCAACCAACTGCCGCCGGAGTTCCAGAGATCGCGCGATATCACGCTTGTGCAAAACGCTACGGGTAGCGGCCTCGGTGCCAATCTGTCGCCCGGTCAGGCCGATCCAGCGCTGCAATTCGGGCGGACCGTGATCGGAGTCAACCAGGTCGCGAAGGGGGGCTTCGGCTCTCTGGCGCTCTATACGCGCGATCTTCTCGTCCTCGACGGCAATGTGGACCTCAGCCTGTCGCGCAGTCTCCGGCTGTCGAGCGGCGTCATCGCGTCGGCGCCCGACACGCCAAACAGCACAATTCATCTGTCTGCGCCCTATGTCCGCATTGATGGCGTTTACAACGCCGAAGATTCGCAGGTCGCGGTTGGGTATTCCCCCGGGATCAACAATGTCGGCGTCCGGAATCCGGCGACCGGCGGAAGCTTCACCGTCTCAGGCGATCTGATCGACGTCTATGGCGATGTCAGGTTCGGAGGCACCGGCCAACAGGGCAGCGGGGAAGTGGACATCGGACGTCCCGTCAGCATTCCATTCGATGCCCGAGGCTTTCATCAGGTCGCGCTGCAGAGCAATGGCGATATCAGGTTCGGCAATGGTGGGCTCGATGTCGAAAACCTCGCGCTGACTGCGGACCAGATCTATCCGTTGAGCGGCGCCCTTGCGGTCATCAAGGTTGGGCTCGGTCCAGGCGGGACAAATTCCGTCTATGACCCCGATGCCCATCTCATCATCCGCCGCAATGACGACGAGACGCCGCCGGTCCCGGCCTCGGCCTTCGGTGATTTGGTGCTGATTGCCGCCGACATCGACCAGGGCGGCGTTGTTCGCGCGCCGCTTGGCCGCATCTCGTTCAATGACACCCGGCGCGTCAGCGGCCCGCTCGTTTCCCCCGTAGCCAGCGCGCGCATCACATTCCGCAGTGGTAGCATCACCTCCGCGAGTGCGGCCGGCCTGACCATGCCGTTTGGCGGCACCTCGGATGGTATCGCCTATCAAGGCGCGGACGGCACATTGCGTAACTTGGCGAGCGCGACTTACGACGATCATCAGGGCAGATACCTGATTGCGAGCGGCATCTCGATCAATGCCGCCTCGGTGGTGGGTGAGCCCGGGTCCGTGCTCGACCTGTCTGGCGGCGGCACGCTCACCGGCGCGGGCTTCATCTCCGGCCGTGGCGGCTCGGTCGATGTGCTGAAGACGGCGCTCGCCAATGCCAATCCCGTCAACGGCAGCTACAGCGCTGCCGGCAACAAGGTCTATGCTATCCTGCCTGGTTACGCGGCCGACTACGCGCCGGCGATCGCCATCAATGGCGCGGGCGACCCGGTGATCGGGCAGCAGATCACGCTTCCGTCCGGTGCGCCGGGACTGCCGGCGGGCACCTACACGCTGCTGCCCTCGAGCTACGCGCTGTTGCCGGGCGGCTATCGTGTCGAACTCGGTCCGACCGGAACGGCCGTGATGGCGCCTGGGCGCGCGGGCAATGGCTCCGTCGTCACGTCGGGCTATCTCGGAGTTGCCAACACCGCAATTCAGGACACGCTGCCGACGCGGGTGATCCTCACGTCCGGCCAGACCACGCGGCTCTACTCGCAATACAACGAAACCGGCTACGCTGATTTCGAACGCGCGCAAGCGGCCACGTTCGGCGGGTTCCGGCCTCGTCTGCCGGAGGACGGCAAGGTCCTTGAAATAGGTCTGTTACCTCAGCAGGACAATACGAAATCATTGTCGTTCGCCGGGACCGCCTTGTTCGACGGCGCCAAAGGCGGTGTCGACGGTACCTTGGCCGTCAGACCGTCGGCTCTCACGGCGGGTACTGCCACACTCGACATCACGGCGCCGGGCGCAACGCCGATAGCCGGTCATACGTCCATCTCCAGCGACGACATCAATGCCTTCAGGGCATCCACGCTCCTGCTGGGTGGCATCAGCATATCTTACGCACAGGACGGCGTTCCCGGCGCAGGCGCGCAAATCTCTTTTGACGGACAAGCGACCGTCAATCTCCTCGAT
>NZ_JASGSR010000106.1:0-26977 GCF_040446015.1 Bradyrhizobium sp. INPA03-11B | reverse complement strand
CTCAACATGAGTCGGTGACGCGCGGTTCGATATTGCACAGCCGCGTCTCCATTAATCATCTCGCCCGGGGCTACCCCTCTCCCCACCCTCTCCCGCAAGGGGAGAGGGAGCCTGACCGGTGTGCTCACCTTACTTGCTGTGCGCGATCAGCCGTTCCGGCCGAAACTCTCGCACCACCACCTCCGCACCACATTGCTCCGAGAGCAATTCCAGCATGGCCGCGCGGCGGATGGCACGCTAGAAGTGCGTGCATCCCCTCGCGAGACCCATCATGCCCCACGTATCCGCCCTGCTCGGCTTTGCACTCGTCTGCCTCGGCATGGTGCTGACGCCGGGACCGAACATGATGTACCTGATCTCACGCTCGATCACGCAGGGGCCGGCGGCCGGCATCGTCTCGCTCGGCGGCGTGGCGCTCGGCTTCGTGTTCTACATGCTGTGCGCGGCGTTCGGCATCACCGCGCTGCTGTTTGCAATTCCCTACGCCTATGACGCGCTGCGCTTCGCCGGTGCCGCCTATCTGCTGTGGCTGGCTTGGCAGGCCGTGAGGCCCGGCGGCCGCTCGCCGTTCCAGGTCAAGGCGCTGAAGGTCGACGGCCCGCGCAAATTGTTCGCGATGGGCTTCCTCACCAATCTGCTCAACCCGAAGATCGCGATGCTTTATCTCGCGCTGCTGCCGCAGTTCATCGATCCCGCCGGCGGCAGCGTGCTGACGCAGTCGCTCGCGCTCGGCTCGATCCAGATCGTGATCAGCGTCAGCGTCAACGCGATGATCGCGCTCGCGGCCGGCTCGATCGCGGTGTTCCTCGGCACCCGCCCGACCTGGCTTTTGGTGCAGCGCTGGCTGATGGGCACGGTGCTGGCAGGGCTTGCGATGAAGATGGCGCTCGAGGCGCGCAGGGCGTGATCAATCTTCCTTCTCCCCTTGTGGGAGAAGGTGGCGCGGACGCAGTCCGCGACGGATGAGGGGTCTGCATCCGCGGAGAGAACCCCTCACCCGCCCTCGTTTCACTCGGGCACCCTCTCCCACAAGGGGAGAGGGTGAGTTCAATCCAGCTTCGCTTCCATCCCGCGCTTCGTTGCGGGGCGGGCCATCAGCGTCTCGTACCAGCGCTTGACGTTGGGGAAGTCGGCCAGGTCGACCTTGTGGCGCGGATGGCGCCAGGCCCAGCCGAGGATGGCGAAATCGGCCACCGAGAGATCGCCGGCGACGAATTCGCGCTCCTCAAGCCGGCGGTCCAGCACGCCGTAGAGCCGCCGCGTCTCGGCCATGTAGCGCTTCAGGCCGTAGGCGCGGTCCTGCTCGTTCTCCAGCGCGATGAAATGATGCACCTGGCCCGGCATCGGGCCGAAACCGCCCATCTGCCACATCAGCCACTCATAGACCGGGATCCGCTCGGATAGCGGCTTCGGCAGGAACTTGCCGGTCTTCTCGCCGAGATAGAGCAGGATCGCGCCGGACTCGAAGATGCTGACCGGCTTGCCGCCGGGACCATCGGGATCGACGATCGCCGGGATCTTGTTGTTCGGGCTGATCGCGAGGAAGGCGGGCGCCATCTGCTCGCCCTTGCCGATATTCACCGGGATCACCTTGTAGGGCAGCCCCATCTCCTCGAGCGCCACCGAGATCTTGCGGCCGTTCGGCGTGTTCCAGGTGTGCAGCTCGATGGTCATTTCCGCTTCCCTCGCAAGTGTTTGGCCAAATGATTAGCCGAGTGTTTGGGCCTGCTTACGGGGATCGAGACGGCCGCACAACCGCGCTTTCCGGAACGCTCGCCCGCGCAAATCGCGGCGTGGGCGCTGTTGACGGCCCGATTTCCACGCTGGAATGTGCCGGTCAGCGTGGATAGATTGCCGCCCGCCTCAAACCCTCAAGGGAAAAAGTCTTTGTCCAAATCAGCCTCCCGCGCCCGCCTCGCCGAGATCATCCGCAAGCGCTCGTTCGGCCGCGGCGAGATCACCTTGGCGTCGGGCCGCAAGAGCGACTTCTATTTCAACCTGAAGCCGACGATGCTCGATCCCGAAGGCGCAGCGCTGCTCGCCGAGCTGACCTATGAGGCGCTGAAGGACGACAAGCTCGATTTCGTCGGCGGGCTCGAGATGGGCGCGGTGCCGCTTGCCGGCGCCATCGCGCAGCTCTCCTGGCTGAAGGGCCACCCGATCGCCGCGTTCTTCGTGCGCAAGAAGCCGAAGGAGCACGGCGCGAAGCTCTCAGTCGAAGGGCTCGCCAAGGGCGAGAGTCTGGCCGGAAAGCGCATCGTCATCGTCGAGGACGTCACCACGACGGGCGGCTCGGCGCTGAGGGCGGTGGAAGCGGTGCGCGAGGCCGGCGGCGAGATCGCGCTGGTCTTCACCATGGTCGACCGCGAGGAAGGCGCGACCGAGACGTTCGCCGAAGCCGGATTGCAATTCCGCGCGCTCTACAAGGCCGGCGAGTTCCTGAAGGACTGACGGCTTCAATTCTCCCTCGCCCCGCTCTTGCGGGGAGAGGGTTGGGGTGAGGGGCTGCTTCCACGAGCCGTGAATGTGGTGAGACCTGTACCCCCTCACCCGGATCGCATTTCGCTTCGCTCATGCAATCCGACCTCTCCCCGCAAGCGGGGCGAGGTGAAGAGAAGTCCGCGTGACCCCGCCTTCTTCCTGTGACACCGTCACGCTCAATCAATCGCTCGTTTACCATCCCACCTTAAGGTGAATCCGCCGGGGCACCTTGTCGCCGCGGCGCGTCGGGTGGAGTTGGCGTTGCGTACAGAGTTGAGTGATCGGCGTATGCGGCGCCGCGTGATACTTGCCGCCGCAGCCTTTGCGGGTTCCGTCCTGGTCGTGCCCGCTCCCGTCTCGGCCGAAGGGCTGTTCGACTTCTTCTTCGGTGGTTCCCAGAAGCAGCAGGGCCGGCAGGCCCCGCCGCAAGCCAATTTCTTTGCCGATCCGTTCGGTCTCAACCAGCAGCCGGAGCGGCAGACATCCGCATCCTCCTCGACACCGCGGGTGGCCGGTTCCGGACCGGCCTATTGCGTGCGCAGCTGCGACGGCAAGTATTTTCCGCTGACGATGCGCGGCAACGCGACGCCGGCGCAGCTCTGCCAGGCCTTCTGTCCGGCGAGCGCGACCAAGGTCTATTACGGCAGCCATATCGACAGTTCCGCGTCGAGCACGGGCGAGCGCTATGCCGACAGTGAAAACGCCTTCGCCTATCGCAAGGCGCTGCGCGCCGACTGCACCTGCAACGGCCGCGACCCGGCGGGGCTCGCGCCGGTCGACCTTGCGCTCGATGCCTCGCTGAAGGCCGGCGACGTGATCGCAACCACCGACGGCCTGGTCGCCTATACCGGCGTGCGCGTCGGCAACGAGCAGTCGTTCGACTTCACGCCGGTCGCCTCCTATCCCGGATTGACCGCGCAGGTCCGCGCGCGGCTCGGCGAAATGAAGGTCGCGCCCGTCAGCGCCGAGCTCGCCAGCGATGCGCCGTTGCCGGAGACCGGCCGCGACGTCGCGCCGCCTGCGCCGTCATCCGTTGTGCCGAAGGGCAACGCGGCAAAGTCCGGCAAGCGGGCCGAGGCGAACTGACGGCTTCGAGCTGCGCTGATCAGCGCGCCACGATCACGCCGATCACGTTCGGCGCCGCCATGTATTTCTCCTCGATCGCGGCGCGCGCAGCGGCGCGGTTCTCCGGGTTGAGGATGCCGCGCTTCTCGGCGAGGATCATCCAGCAATAGCCCCACCAATCCGTCAGCATGCCGTGGTCGTCGACCAGGTCGTAACCCTGCTCGGCGGCGAACAGGCGCGCATGCGCCTCGTCAAGCGAGTCGAGCCAGGCGTGATCCTCGAGCGAAAACAGCTCGTCGCTGAAATCATCCGTGGTGTAGCCCCAGATCGACATGCAGACCGCGTTGAACTCGCGGTCGAGCTGGTCGTCGTCGATCGGCTGGCGCCGCGAGGCCAGGTGCAGCCGCGACAGCGAGCGGGCGAAATCCGCGATGCGGGTGAGAGCGAACTGATCGAAGGCGATGGTGGACATGTAGTCCTCGCGGAGGCTGGTAGACCCTAAATATTGTATCGGCACAGCGCCGAATCATAATGATATATCAAAGACTTGCTAAAGTGTTCTTAATTCGTTCTGATGCCATCAATAGAGCGTCGCCCCGGCGAAGGCCGGGGCCCATAACCACCGCAATCGGACATCACACGTGACCGGTGCCCCGAATGGATGCCGCAGTCTACTACGTCCACATCCTCGCGAGCCGTCGCCATGGGACACTCTACATCGGCGTCACCAAACGATCTTCGCAATCGGCTTACGCTCCATCGCTCTGGACACGGCTCACTATTCGTCAAGAAGTACGACGTCACGCGACTGGTTTACGTAGAGGTCTACGCATCACCACAAGAGGCGATCGCCCGAGAAAAAGCGCTGAAGGAATGGCGCCGCGACTGGAAGATTCGCCTCATCGAGCAAGACAATCCCGAGTGGAACGACCTGTCCCATCTTCTCTGACGGCTGTGGTTATGGGCCCCGGCCTTCGCCGGGGCGACGAATGTGCGGTGACTGCCTTCACCTCATGAAAGAGCGGTTCGCGAAGCGCGAGACTCCGCCCCCAAAGCAATTCGGGCCGCTGACTAGGTCAGCGGCCCGATGAAAATTGCTTCGGAATAAAATGCGTCGGAGCTAAAAAATGTGCCCGCCCCACGGGCGACAGGTGTGGTTGTAGAGAACTTCTTAAGTTCTGGGAATCCGTATCACCACGGTGTTCCCGATTCGCGAGAAAACGCGCTGCGCGGCGGCTCAATTCGCCGCTGACAGCAGCTTGTCTCCGCAGGCATTTGCATAGAACTTGCCGCCGCATTGCCGCTTGATCGCGGCACAGCGCACGGCTGGCGATGCGTTCTGCGCCACGCTGAAGCCGCACGTCAGGCCGTCGGCGCTGCGGCCCGGTTTGCCTGCCGCATAGGCTGCGCTGGTCGCCGTGATGCACACGACGAGCAATGCCGCGGCCGCGATCTCGATCAATAGCCTCATCGCATCCTCCGCTAAATTGTCGCAAAATCTCGCGTTTCGCTGCCCGATCGTAGACCCGCGCGGCCCTCTCCGGAAGGTTCCAGAAGCGGCCCGGTCCTTGCATAAAATCACGGCAGCGCCGGTGTATGGGTATCGTTCCGGTTTCGATTGCCGTGCAAGGCGCGTATCATTGCGCTGGAGTGTGATCGGAAAATCGCGGGAACCGGATTTCCGGGGGACCACGCTCGAACAAGGAGACGAGATCATGCTGCATGCCGTCGCATCATGGTCCGTTTAAACGGCAGGGATTGGGCGCGTTGCAGGAACAAACAAATCACCCGGCATTGAACCAGCCGATCGACGAACTGGCGCTGACCGAGATCAAGGGCGCGATCCTGGCCAAGCTGCGGCTTGCGATCGGCAAGGACGCCACCGTTGCGACGAGGCGCGACTGGTACAAGGCTGCGGCGCTGGCGCTGCGCGATCGCATCGTGCACCACTGGCTGACGGCCGAGAAGCAGACCTACGACGCCGGCGCCAAGCGCGTCTATTATCTCTCGCTCGAATTTTTGATCGGCCGCCTGTTCACCGACGCGTTGAACAATATGGGGCTGCTGCCGCTGTTCGAGGCGGCGCTCGGCGACCTCGGCGTCGCTCTCTCCGACCTGCGCAAATGTGAGCCGGACGCGGCGCTCGGCAATGGCGGCCTCGGGCGGCTCGCGGCCTGCTTCATGGAGAGCATGGCGACGCTGGCGATCCCGGCGACCGGCTACGGCATCCGCTACGATTTCGGCCTGTTCCGGCAGATCATGAACCAGGGCTGGCAGCAGGAATATCCCGACGAGTGGCTCGCCTTCGGCAACCCCTGGGAATTCCAGCGGCCGGAGGTGGTCTACAACGTCCATTTCGGCGGCCATGTCGAGCATGTCGATGACCGCGGCCGCGACTGTGCCACCTGGCATCCGGCGGAAACCGTCGAGGCGATGGCCTACGACACGCCGATCGTCGGTTGGCGCGGCCAGCACGTCAACGCGCTTCGGCTGTGGTCGGCGCATGCGCCCGATCCGCTCAAGCTCGACGTCTTCAACACCGGGGACTACGTCTCGGCCAGCGCCGAGCAGGCGCGCGCGGAAGCGATCTGCAAATTCCTCTATCCGAACGACGAGAGCGCGGCGGGCCGCGAGCTCCGCCTGCGCCAGGAATATTTCTTCGTCTCCGCCTCGCTGCAGGATCTGGTGAACCGGCATCTCGCTTCCGACGGCGGCCTGCGCAACCTCGCGCAGAAGGCGGCGGTGCAGCTCAACGACACCCATCCGAGCCTTGCGGTCACCGAGCTGATGCGCATCCTGGTCGACCTGCACAATTTCCGCTGGGACGAGGCCTGGAAGATCACGGTCGCGACGCTGTCCTACACCAATCACACGCTGCTGCCGGAGGCGCTCGAGACCTGGCCGGTGGAATTGTTCGAGCGGCTGCTGCCGCGGCATCTCGAGATCATCTACCGCATCAATGTGGCGCATCTCGCGCTCGCCGAGGAGCGCTTCCCCGGCGACATCGAATACCGCGCCTCGGTCTCGCTGATCGACGAGCGCAGCGGCCGCCGCGTGCGGATGGGCCAGCTCGCCTTCGTCGGCTCGCACCGCATCAACGGCGTCTCGGCGATGCATTCCGACCTGATGAAGGAGACCGTGTTCCACGATCTCCATCATCTCTATCCCCAGCGCATCACCAACAAGACCAACGGCATCACCTTTCGCCGCTGGCTGATGCTGGCCAATCCGCGGCTGACCGCGCTGCTGCGCGAGACCTGCGGCGAGGCCGTGCTCGACGACTTCTCGCTGCTCGAGCGGCTCGAGGCCCATTCGAGCGACCTCGAATTCCAGAAGCGCTTCCGCGACGTCAAGCATCACAACAAGCTGGCGCTGGCCCGGCTGGTCAACGAACGCAACCACATCAAGCTCGACCCGTCGGCGCTGTTCGACGTGCAGATCAAGCGCATCCACGAATACAAGCGGCAGCTGCTCAACATCCTGGAGACGATCGCGCTCTACCACGCGATGAAGGACAATCCGGGTGCGAACTGGGTGCCGCGGGTCAAGATCTTCGCGGGCAAGGCGGCGGCGAGCTACCGCTACGCCAAGTTGATCATCAAGCTGATCAACGACGTAGCCGAGATCGTCAACAATGACGCCTCGCTCGGCGGCAGGCTGAAGGTCGCCTTCCTCGCCGACTACAATGTCAGCCTCGCCGAGGTCATCATCCCCGCCGCCGATCTCTCCGAGCAGATCTCGACCGCCGGCATGGAGGCTTCCGGCACCGGCAACATGAAGCTCGCGCTGAACGGCGCGCTGACGATCGGCACGCTCGACGGCGCCAATATCGAGATTCGCGATGCGGTGGGACCCGAGAACATCGCGATCTTCGGCCTCGAGGCCGGCGACGTCATGGTCCGCCGCAAGCAGGGGCTCGACGCCAGCGACGTGATCCGCAAATCGCCGCGGCTCGAGCGCGCAATCCGCGCCATCGAGAGCGGCGAGTTCTCGCCGGGCGACGCCGCGCGCTTCGCCTCGATCGGGCACGCGCTGCGCTACCTCGACCACTACATGGTCTCGGCCGATTTCGATTCCTACTACGACGCGCAGCGCAGCATCGACGCGCGCTGGCAGGTGCCCCCGGCCTGGACCCGCGCCTCGATCCTCAATGTGGCGCGCATGGCGTGGTTCTCATCCGACCGCACCATCCGCGAATATGCCGACGACATCTGGCACGTGCCGGTGCACCCGAGCGCCTCGCCGCAGCTCGGCAGCCAGCGCGAGGCGAAGGGGTAATCCCGGGACGCGGAAATCGATTACGTCCGACGTCATTGAATTCGGCGCGGTCGCTGGGCTACTGCTGTTGCAGCAGCGTCATTGCGAACGGAGCGACTTGTCCGCCGAAGCCTTGGCGAAGGCGGAAGCAATCCATCGCTCCACATTTGCGGAGCCATGGATTGCTTCGTCGCTTCGCTCCTCGCAATAACGGCAGACGAATTCGAATTAGGGACTTTCATGCTCACCAGGACCCCGCACCTTTTCGACGAAGCCACCGCCGTGACTGCCGGCGACAGCCGCTGGCAGGGACAGACCAGCCCGGACTACTGGGCGTTCGTCGGCCCGTTCGGCGGCTGCACGGCGGCGACCATGCTGCGCGCTTTGATGCAGCACCCGCAGCGCGCGGGCGATCCGCTGGCGCTGACGGTGAATTACTGCGCGCCGGTCGCCGAGGGCGCGTTCGATCTCGATGTCCGCCTGATCAAGGCCAACCGGTCGAGCCAGCACTGGTCGGTCGAGATGACGCAAGGCGGCGGCGAGGTCGCGACCTTAGCGACCGCCGTGTTCGCCGAGCGCCGGCCCTCATGGTCGCACCAGCCGGCCGAGTTTCCCGGCGCCGTGCCGTTCGAACAGTTGCGGTCCTATCCGAAGCTCGCGATGACCTGGGCCAACCAGTATGATTTCCGCTTCGCCGAGGGCGAGCCGACGTTCGGCGGCGGCGCCGCGAAGGAGCCGTCGAGCCCCTACTCCAAGCTCTGGATCGCCGACCGCATGCCGCGCAAGCTCGACGCGCTGTCGCTGATGTCGATGTCGGATGCGTTCTTCGGCCGCGTCTTCCATGCGCGGCACGAGCTAGTGCCGTTCGGCACGGTATCGCTGACGACCTATTTCCACGCCGACGCGGCCGATCTAGAGGCTGAGGATACCACCCGCGTGCTGGCCACAGCCGACGCAAAAACCTTCCACAAGAGCTATGGCGACCAGCACGGCGAATTGTGGTCGCCCTCCGGCCGCCTGCTCGCGACCACGACGCAGATCGCTTACTTCAAGGCGTAGCCAAATATCCACATTGGTCTGCTAGGACCGGATTGCCTATTTCAAGGGTTGGAGGAACATTGGCGCGTCGCTTCTGTTCCAGCCTTTGGAATCACTGGCCTTTGGGAGCACTGCCGCATGTCCGAAGCCGACACTTCAAAGCCCTCGCGCATCGCGCTGCTTGGCGTTCCCATCGAGATCGGCGCATCGCAGCCCGGTCCGCTGATGGGACCGGATGCGCTGCGCACCGCGGGCATCGCGCGCCTGCTCGAGCAGCTCGACTTCCAGGTCGACGACCACGGCAACCTTGCGATCCCGGCCGTCGTCGCGGACGGCCCGGTGCCGGCCAACACCAAATTCTATGACGAGGTGAAAACCTGGACCCGCGCCCTCTCCGAGCGCGCCTACTGGCTGGCGCATTCCGGCGCGATCCCGATCTTCATGGGCGGCGATCACTCGCTGTCGATGGGATCGATCAACGGCGTCGCGCGCTACTGGCAAGAGAAAGGCCGGCCGCTGTTCGCGCTGTGGGTCGACGCCCATGCCGACTACAACACGCCGGCCACCACCATCACCGGCAACATGCACGGCATGTCGGCGGCCTTCCTGTGCGGCGAGCCCGGCCTCGACGATCTGCTCGGCGGGTTGCCGCGCGCCTCGATCCCGCCGGAGCAGCTCGACCTGATCGGCACGCGCTCGGTCGATCCGCTGGAGCGCAAGCTGCTGCGGCAGCGCAACGTCTCGATATCAGACATGCGCCAGATCGACGAGTTCGGCGTCGCCGTGCTGACCCGGCGCGTGATCGACCGGGTCAGGGCGAAGAACGGCGTGCTGCATGTCTCGTTCGACGTCGACTTCCTCGATCCCGAAGTCGCGCCCGGCGTCGGCACCACGGTGCCGGGCGGCGCGACATACCGGGAGGCGCATCTCATCATGGAGCTGCTGCACGATTCCGGACTGGTGCGCTCGCTCGACATCGTCGAGCTCAATCCGTTCCTCGACGAGCGCGGCCGTACCGCGCGCGTCGCGGTGGAGTTGATCGGCAGCCTGTTCGGTCTGCAGATCACCGACCGCCAGACGCCGAGCAATGCGGTGCTGCCGGAGATGGGGGAATAGCGAGACGCGGATCACGTCAGTCCCGTCACCCTGAGGTGGCCGCTTCTTCAGCGGCCCTCGAAGGGTCGACGGCCACCGGCCGGGCCGTTCACCCTTCGAGGCTCGCAAGTGCTCGCACCTCAGGATGACGGGGAGAGATATCGCGCGTGGCTCGGCGGCAGACAAGTCAAAACAAAAAAGGCGGCCACGAAGGCCGCCTTTTCCAATCGCGTATCGTTTGCGCGGATTACTCCGCCGCGAGCTTCACTTCCGGCGCGGCGGCGCGGACTTCGGCGTCGACCTGCGCTTCGAACTTGGCGAAGTTCTTCTGGAACATGCCGACCAGCGCACGGGCGGTCTTGTCGAACTCGACCTTGTCGGCCCAGGTCTTGATCGGATCGAGGATGTGCGGCTCGACGCCCGGCAGCGAGGTCGGCACCGCGAAGCCGAAATACCTGTCGGTGCGGAAGTCGGCGTTGCGAAGCGAGCCGTTCAGCGCCGCGGTGAGCAGCGCGCGCGTCACCTTGATCGGCATGCGGCGGCCGGTGCCGTATTTGCCGCCGGTCCAGCCGGTGTTGACCAGCCAACAATCGACATTGTGCTTGGCGATCAGATCGCGCAGCATGTTGCCGTAGACCGACGGATCGCGCGGCAGGAACGGCGAGCCGAAGCAGGTCGAGAATTCCGGCTGCGGCTCGTTGCCGAGACCGCGCTCGGTGCCCGCGACCTTCGCGGTGTAGCCGGACAGGAAGTGATACATCGCCTGCGCCGGCGTCAGCTTGGCGATCGGCGGCATCACGCCGAACGCGTCGGCGGCGAGCATCACCACGTTCTTCGGCTGTGGCGCGCAGCCGGTGCGCGAGGCGTTCGGAATGAAATCGAGCGGATAGGCCGAGCGGGTGTTCTCGGTCTTCGAGCCGTCGTCGAAGTCAGGCACGCGGTCGCGCTCACCGAGCACGACGTTCTCCAGCACCGCGCCGAAGCGCTTGCTGGCGGCATAGATTTCCGGTTCGGCTTCGCCCGACAGCTTGATGCACTTGGCGTAGCAGCCGCCTTCGAAGTTGAAGACGCCGTCCTCGCTCCAGCCATGCTCGTCATCGCCGATCAGCGTGCGCTTGGGATCGGCCGACAGCGTGGTCTTGCCGGTGCCGGACAGGCCGAAGAAGATCGCGGTGTCGCCGTCGGGCCCGACATTGGCCGAGCAGTGCATCGGCATCACGCCCTTCTCGGGCAGATAGAAGTTCAGCGTGGTGAACACGCTCTTCTTCATTTCGCCGGCATAATAAGACCCGCCGATCAGGACGATCTTGCGGGCGAAATCGATCGCGACGACGTTCTCCGAACGCACGCCATGACGTTTCGGATCGGCGCGGAAGCTCGGCAGATCGATGATCGTCAGTTCCGGCACGAAGCTCGCGAGCTCCGACGTCTCGGGACGAATGAGCAGCGTGCGGATGAACAGCGAGTGCCAGGCGAGTTCGGTGAACACCCGCGTCTTGATGCGATGCTTCGGATCGGCGCCGCCATAGAGATCCTGCGCGAACAGCGTCATGCCTTCGGCATGCTTGAGGAAGTCGGCATGCAGCGTGGCGAACTGCTCGGAGGTGATCGACTGGTTGCCGGCCCACCACATGCTCTTGTCGGTCAGGCCGTCGCGAACCGTGAACTTGTCCTTCGGGCTGCGGCCGGTGAACACCCCTGTGTCCGCGCACAGCGCGCCATCGGCCGAGAGCACCGCTTCGCCATTGCGCAACGAATGCTCATAGAGCTGCGGCGCACCGTAGTTCCAATGCACGCCCTTGAGATTTTTTAAGCCGAATTTGTCGGCGCCGAAGGCACCGTTATGCACGCCCGTCTCTTGCACGAAGAACCTCCTCGAACCCGCGTATCCTTGTTCGCGCGAATGTCGCTAGTCGCGCCCCGTCGCGGTGATGACCGTCATCAGAATATAGCCTCTCGGCCCCGGTCCGGCGACCTAATAGTGGGGATCGCCGGGCTTGCCAAGCCAGTCGAACGGCTTTTGGTTTATTCCAAGGCGGGCACATCATCTGGCGCAAATACCGCAGCGCGAAACGCTTTCGCTTTGCTTTCGCTTTCGCATTGTTTTCGCGGCGATCAGGCGACGTTTCGTCGCCTTTCCCGCTGCGAACGAGGTCTTGCGATGCACAAAGAGTGCCAGCGATCGGCGCACGCATGCGCCGATTGCTGCATAAAACAAGGGGAATGCCGGTTATGCGTTTCGCGCTGAGGATGTGTCGTTGAAATAGACTGCCGCGAGTTGACGCTGCGCTGCACTGCCGAGCATGTCGCCCACGATCGTGTTGCACGCGGATAGCACCATCTGCTCGGCATTGAGCATTCGGTTGAGCTCAACATGCCGTCGTCGAAGCTGGATGACTTCAATGCGCGGCATCGGCGAATGTTCCGCAACGCTCATTGCATATGGCGCAACAGGATCGCCGGCCGTCACGATCGATGGTTACGCAATCAGCACCTGGGGCCCGCGCATCGTCACGGCGTGAGCCTCACAATCCCACTGATTTTCCGATGCAGCGGCAGCGGAGATTCCCGCAGCCGCGCCGAACCCATCAGCGATGACGCGACGCGCCGGCGCGAAATGATCGCGCTATCAGGGACACCGCACCCGGCCTCAGGCGAAGGCGCGCGGAGCCGCATCATGCGACACCATGCCTCGCCGGGCGCAGTGCCGCCTTCGGTGCCGGCAGCAAGTGCTGCCCTATCCCTTGTCTTATCCCTTGGCGCGGGCTTCGCCGGCGAGCCGCACCAGCATCTTGCGCAGCTCGGTGCCGTTGCTGACCCGCTCGGGGAAATCCAGCCGCAGCGTGGCGCGGCCGGCCTGCATGTCCATGCCGTCGGGATCGCAGCCGGTGCACAGCCAGTCGGCACTGTCAGCGCCGAGCAGCCGCGTGGCGTAGAGATTCATCGCCTCGCGGTGGTCCTCATTCATATGCGCCACCGCGCCGGGCTCGGCCTCCAGCAGCGCGTCGGCACCGCCGAGATCGGTCAGAAACTGCGCCGGCTTGAGGTCGACGATGCGGCCGAATCCGGCGACTAGATGGGCACCGTTCGGCCGGATCACGAAGAACGAAAAATCCTTAAATTCCACAAAGGCTTCCGCCGACGGATGGGCAGCAAGGTAGCGCCGCTCGGCGAGCTCCCGCTCGGCGTCGGCGACCTCCTCCGCCCGCCCCGCCAGCATGATCCGGGCGCCTTCCAGCGGATCGCCCTCGGCGCGCTCGTCCAGCATCAGCGACACCCGGCTGTCGGCCAGGATGTTCTTGGTGTGCAGCGCCAGCCGGGAAATCAGCAGGATCGGCGAGCCGTCGGGATGGCTGGCGAGGTTGACCAGCGAGCAATAGGGATCGCCGGTGCCGGCCATCAGCGTTGCGAGCGCACCCTGGCGACTGCGGCGCAGCAGCGAGCGGGCAAGGTGGGCAGGATCGAAGTCGGCGGTCGGTTGCATGGGCCTATCGGGGTCATTTTGGGGCGAATCGGGCGGTTCCCTTGGAAAAAAGGGCCTTTTCTCACGATCTCAGGGTGCTATATGGGGGTCCAACGCGTGGGTCGCAGAGCGTTTTTTGCGGAACTCGGTCACACTTCAGCCTAGCTTGCATTGCTCGTTGACCGCGTTCGAAGCCCAATTCCACGGCGCGACGCCAGAGTGCCCGCCGTTTAAGCCACTCTCATTGTGAAAGCAGCTCATGCCCACAATCGCCTTGGTCGACGACGACCGCAACATTCTCACTTCGGTCTCGATCGCGCTTGAAGCCGAAGGCTATCGCATCATGACCTACACGGACGGTGCGTCGGCGCTGGATGGGTTTCGTACGTCGCCGCCCGATCTTGCGATCCTGGATATCAAGATGCCGCGCATGGACGGCATGGAAACGCTGCGCCGGCTGCGCCAGAAATCCGACCTGCCGGTGATCTTCCTCACCTCCAAGGATGAAGAGATCGACGAATTGTTCGGTCTGAAAATGGGCGCCGACGATTTCATCCGCAAGCCGTTCTCGCAGCGCCTTTTGGTCGAACGCGTCAAGGCCGTGCTCCGCCGCGGCCAGCCCAAGGATCCGACCGCCGCACCGAAGGAGCCGGACGCCCGCGCGCTCGACCGCGGCCTGCTGCGGATGGATCCGGAGCGCCACACCTGCACCTGGAAGAACGAGCCGGTGACGCTCACCGTGACCGAATTCCTGATCCTGCAGGCGCTCGCCACCCGCCCTGGCGTGGTGAAGAGCCGCAACGCGCTGATGGACGCGGCCTATGACGACCAGGTCTATGTCGACGACCGCACCATCGACAGCCACATCAAGCGGCTGCGCAAGAAGTTCAAGGTGGTCGACGACGATTTCGAGATGATCGAGACGCTGTACGGCGTCGGCTATCGCTTCAAGGAAGCCTGATCTGCGCCTCCCGGGCGGCTTGTTAACTGACAGGCTCCGCACGGCTGGGGTAAGCTCGGGCGATCACGTGCTTCGCGGGACGACATCCATACCAACCGGCAGCTTTGCCAGTGCTTGATCGAACGCAGCTCGAGCAGGGCCTGAATACCGAGGACGCCTCGCAGCTCCTCGATCAAGAGGCCGTGGCCGACGACGTCGCGCAGGACAAGGGCTGGCGCCGTCCGCTCGGCTGGCTGCGCCGCGCCGGTCAGTTCTTCTTTGCGCTGTCGTTCTCGAGCCTGACGCGTCGCATCGTCTCGCTCAACCTTGCCGGCCTCGTCGCGCTGGTCGCCAGCATCCTCTATCTCTCGCAGTTCCGCGCCGGCCTGATCGAGGCGCGCACGCAGAGCCTGCTGGTCTATGCCGAGATCATCTCGGAGGCGATCGCGGCGTCTGCGACCGTCGAAGGCAACACCGTCACCATCGATCCGGACCGGCTGCTCGACCTCAAGCCCGGCGAGAGTTTCGGCCAGCCGGATGAATCGGCGGATTTCCCGATCAATCCCGAGCGCGTCGCACCGATCTTGCGCCGCCTGATCGCGCCGACCAAGACGCGGGCCCGCATCTTCGACCGCGACGGCGGCCTGATCCTCGACAGCCGCAATCTGTTCGCCCGCGGCGACGTGCTGCGCATGGAGCTGCCGCCACCGTCCGAGAAGCCGTCGCTGTATGAGAAGACCAAGGCCACGATCAAGACCTGGCTCAACCGCGGCGACCTGCCGATCTACCGCGAGCTCGGCCCCGAAGGCGGCAAGGGCTATTCCGAAGTCGCGCAATCGCTCGAGGGCATGAAGGGCAGCGCGGTGCGCGTCACCGACCGCGGCGCGATCATCGTCTCGGTTGCGGTTCCGGTGCAGCATTTCCGAGCCGTGCGCGGCGCATTGATGCTGACGACCCAAGGCGACGACATCGACCAGCTGGTGATGTCCGAGCGCCTCGCCATCCTGAAGATCGGCGGGGTCGCGTCCGCCGTCATGATCATGCTGTCGCTGCTGCTCGCGAGTACGATCGCAGGTCCGGTGCGGCGGCTTGCCGAAAGCGCCGAGCGCGTCCGTCACCGCATTCAGACCCGCGTCGAGATTCCCGACTTCACCGGACGCCGCGACGAGATCGGGCATCTCTCCGGCGCGCTGCGCGACATGACTAATGCGCTCTACAGCCGCATCGAGGCGATCGAGATGTTCGCCGCCGATGTCGCCCATGAGCTGAAGAACCCCCTGACGTCGCTGCGCTCGGCGGTCGAGACGCTGCCATTGGCGCGCAACGAGAACAGCCGCTCGCGACTGCTCGCCGTGATCGAGCATGACGTCAAGCGGCTCGACCGCCTGATCTCCGACATCTCGGACGCCAGCCGGCTCGACGCCGAACTGCAGCGCCAGGACATGGCACCCGTCGATCTGCGCCGGCTGCTGACGACGCTGACCGGCGTCGCCAACGAGACGCGGCTCGGCCACGACGTTGCCGTCGAAGCCCGCTTCGAGGGCCGCGGACCGACCGATACGCTCTCGGTGCCCGGCCATGATTCCCGGCTCGGCCAGGTGATCTCGAACCTGCTGTCGAACGCGCAATCGTTCTCCAAGCCGGGCGACAAGGTGCGCATCGTCTGCCGCCGCACCCGCGGCGAGGTCGAGATCGTGGTCGACGACGACGGGCCCGGTATCGGCGAGGACGCGCTGGAGCGGATCTTCGAGCGCTTCTACACCGACCGGCCGCACCAGGGCTTCGGCCAGAACTCCGGCCTCGGGCTTTCGATCTCCAAGCAGATCATCGAGGCGCATGGCGGACGCATCTGGGCCGAGAACCGCCCGGGCCCTGCGGACGAAGACGGCAATCCCACCGTGGCCGGCGCTCGTTTCGTGGTCAGGCTGCCGACACTATGAGCGACAATTCAAGCGTGCACGCATCCGCCGTTCTGGTCGGCGAGCGTGCGGTGCTGATCCGCGGCCCGTCGGGCGCCGGCAAGTCGCGCCTCGCCTTCGAACTGATTCTCGCCGGGCGCACCGGAGCGCTCCCGCCGGCCATTTTGGTGGGGGATGACCGTGTCCGTCTCGACACAGCCGGCGAACAATTGTGGGTTCGCCCGGCCCGGCAATTGGCCGGTCTGATCGAGATCCGGGGCCTCGGAATCCGCCATTGCCCGTTCGCGGACGAGGCCGTGGTCGGCTTGGTCGTCGACCTTGCCGCCGACGATGCCGAGCGGCTGCCGTCGCCCGAAGCGCTCAAGATCAGCCTAAATGGTGTTTCAATACCGCGAATTCCCGTGCCGGCCGGCTTTCAACCCCTGCCGCTGGTTGTCGCCGCGCTGACGACAACCTGAAAGTTCATGGTCCCGTAATCTTGCGGCCAATTGTGGGAAGGGAATTGGTAACCATATCACATCCACTATCGCGTCGGATTTTGCCGGCGCAGCCTCCCCTCTCTACCGCCAGGAACCGGGAGACTAGCCAAGATGCCCTCTTGCGCAGGGCCTCTGGATGGTCAAAGTGGCGCGTTCGTGCGGTGCACCAAAGGGCGCCCGCGAGGAGTTTCCGATGATTGGTCTAGTGCTGGTGACCCATGGGCGCCTTGCCGACGAGTTCAGAGCGGCGCTCGAACACGTTATGGGTCCGCAGAAACAAATTGAAGCAATTACGATCGGGGCCGAGGACGATTCCGATCTCTGTCGAAGCGACATCATCGAAGCGGTGAACCGCGTCGATAGCGGCGACGGCGTTGCGATCCTCACCGACATGTTCGGCGGCACGCCGTCGAATCTCGCGATCTCCTGCATGAGCCGCCCGAAGGTGGAAGTGCTCGCGGGCATCAATCTTCCCATGCTGGTCAAGCTTGCCAAGGTTCGCGAGGAGCGTTCGCTGCCCGACGCGATCGCGATGGCGCAGGAAGCCGGCCGCAAATACGTCACCATCGCCAGCCGCGTTCTCGCAGGCAAATGAGCGACGAGGCCCCGGGCGCAAACCATGTCGGCCCGGGCGTGCCTGCGGGCGCCATTTCGCGTGAGCTGCTGATCGTCAACAAGCGCGGCCTGCACGCGCGGGCGTCGGCGAAATTCGTCCAGCTGGTCGAGCGCTTCAACGCCGAGGTCTGGGTCACGCGCGGCGGCGAGACCGTCGGCGGCACCTCGATCATGGGCCTGATGATGCTGGCCGCAGGGCCCGGCACCACTGTCGTTGTCTCCGCGAAAGGCGAAGACGCGCAACAGGCACTCGACGCCATCGCCGACCTCGTCGCCAGTAAGTTCAACGAGGAAGGCACGTAACGGCGGGCACACCCGTTACGCCAATTCATCACGTCACCCCCCGCGCAACGGCTTCGCCTTTGGTCGCTGGAGGAGCGCGCCGCAAGGTTCGCACTTCAGTGAAGGGCCTGGCGCGGGCACACCGATTCTGCACCCTCCCCTGGAGGGGGAGGGTCGGCTCACATGGAGCGCAGCGGAATGTGAGACGGGGTGGGGTGATCTCTCAGCACGGGCAGCACCCGAGTGGAGAGACCTTCACCCCACCTCGGTTCGCATTTCATGCGAACCGATCCTCCCCCTCCAGGGGAGGATAAGAGGAGCAGTGCCGACCGTTCAAACAGTTGGTCGCCGCAGACCAAAGCGATCACGAAGGCGATCCTTTCGATCGGGTCGAGATCGCTGCTTTTCCAGGATGCCTGGGAAGAACTACTTCGCCGGCGGCACCAGATAGACTTTCCACACCGTCGACGGGCCGGGATGGCCGTTGAAGAAGCGCATGGTGGTCATCACCACCGGCTCGGCATTCTTGGCATGCTCCGCCATCCAGGCCTCGCATGGCTGCAGGAACACCGGATCGGTGGTGTCGCAGACGCCGATGAAGCCGAGGCGCTTGGCTTCGTCGAGCGACGTCAGCCCCGACGTCCAGGCTTCGCCCGGCACCAGCGAGGCCGGATGATCCGGACTGTAGAACGTCATCGGCTCGCCGATGTCGGACCGCGCGACGACCACCGCCCAGCGTGAATGGAATCTGTCCTGCCAGGTCTGTGTGAGCTCACGCGCGAGCTCGGAGCGCGCGGCGTAGGTCGAGCCGCCGATGCGGTTGGACGCGATCTCCTGGGTGGCGATGCTGGGCGCGGCGATCAGCGTTGCGATCGTGGCCACGAGCCAGACCGCCGTGATCGAGAACAGCGCCATGCGCGGGAAGCGAAGCGAGGGGATCGCAACCAGCGCAAGCGGCACCAGGAAGAACAGCGGGATGCCCCAATCGGTCTTGATATAGACGGTGAATGCCAGTGCGCCGAGCGGCGGCCCAATCGCGACGATCAGCTGGATGATCCAGACGTTGAGCGCCTGCGGAAGGTTGACGGCCGGATTGGGTCCACGCGACCAGATCCGCGCCAGCACGTCCGACGGCCGCCATGGCACCGCCCCCAGCAGCAGCGCAATGAGGCCCAGCACGACAGGAATCGCGAGCAGCCCGAGATTGTGCAGGATGTAGCCGATCACGAGCTGGACGTTGAGCTCGCGGCTCGACAGCGCATAGACGTCGCCGGCATAGGTGAACGGCACGAAGTTCACCTCTTCCAGCCACACCAGATGCGGAATCATCGCCACGATCATGGTGCCGATCGCAACCCATGGCGCCGGCGAGCGCAGGAACTGCATCCGCTGCGGATGGATCAGCGCAGCAAGCCCGATGGCGCCGATCATCGTCACCACCCAGTATTTGGTCATCAACGCCAGCATGCCGGCAAAGCCGAGCCAGAGGCCCGATTTGAAGCTGCGCTTCTCGAACGCGTTCAGATAGGCCAGCACCAGCAGCGGCAACGGCACCAGCTGCGCGAGGTCGGCGTTGTATTTGAAGCCCTTGAAGTTGAAGATCGGGTAGAGCGCGAGCATCACCACCATGAAGAATGCACGGCGGCGATCGACGACGCGCAGCGCGATCAGCCAGCACACGACCAGCGCGAAGCTGACGGTGGCCATCGCAAGCGCATAGGTCGACCAGTTGGTGACCGGGAAGATCCTGAACCAGACCCCCGCGATCCAGCCCGACAGCGGCGGATGCTTGCCGTAGCCGAGCAGGAAGCGCTGGCCCCAGGCATAGGCCTCCGCGACGTCCATATGGACATCCTGCGCGGCCTTGAGCTTGACCAGGATCAAGGTCCACAGCACCGCGTGGACCAGCGCGAAGCCGATCACGAACCACAGGCTGGTCCGGGGATCGATGGCGCGTGAGGCGATCCAGGCGGCGATCCGCCGGATCGTCAGCCTGCGGGTAGAGCGCCTGGCGGCAGGAAGAATGGAAGCGGTCGACATGGCCTGTGCCTGAGGCATGACCCGGAAAAGTGGAGCGTGGCTTTCCGGAGGGATCATACCGAATGGAAACGGACGTGCGATGAGTGATTGCTCACCAGCGCTTCGGCGCGCTTTAGCGCGTTTTTGTGGCCAGTGAAATCAGCTTGGCGTGAGAATGCCTCAAGCCGGCCCGTTCACTTTTCGAGAAGCTCGGGCCGGTACTCGAAATGCATGGTATCGTAGTGATACCACTTGCCGCCCCAGATGAAGCCGTGACGCTCGAAGATGTCGACGATCTCTTGCGGCATCCGGTTCTTGTAGGGGATGGTTTTGCCCTTGCCCGCCCACAGCCAGTAGTCCGAGACTTTCAGGTTGAGGTCGATCGCGGCCGCGTAGCCATGCATGCTCATCCGCCCGGTATCGGCGACGGCGCGACAAGATAGCACACCCGCGATCGGAAACGCCGAGGCGCGCAGCGCCGGATCGAGCGCGTCGATCTCGGCCGAGACCTGCTTCAGCCGCTCGGCCACGCCGTTGACCCGTGTGACCTGAACCGGCTTGCCCCAGGATTTCGGCAGCCAGCTGATCGTCACCAGGTTCCGCCTGACCTCGGCGGTATTGCAGTCGCCATACATCTTCTTGAAGAAGGCCTCGTTGCGGAAGCGGCCGGGATCGGCATTCACCGCCGGCGGCGCCGTCGGCCCGGCCGGATAGGGTTGCCGCATCTGGTCGAGGATCGATGCATTGCGCAGCATCTGATCGAACGGCTTGTCGGAGATGCCGTCGTCGACCGGCATCACCGTGCCGTCGCGCCAGGTGATCGTGGTGTCGTCGTGGGTGGTGAGCGCATCGGGATAGGCATGCACCAGGCGGTCGAGCAGATCGCCTTTGCTCTGGGCATGCGCAAGCGGCGGCAGCAGCGCCAGCACGGCAACGATGCAGGCCGTCCCGCGCGCGGCCATTCAGCGCTTCCCGACCTGATCGATCAGCGCCACATTGGCCTCCTCGATCGCGTTCAGCTTCGGATTCCAGCTGTTCGGCGCATACCATGGAAAGCGCGAAAAATACGCCTTGAGATCGGCGGAGTCGAAATAGCGTCCGCGGCGGGCAAAGATCTCGTTGCGCGCGATCCGCAACTCGTCCCGCGACAGCCGCCGCAGATCCGCAGGCGTCAGCAGCCGCCGGTCGGAATCCGGGAAGATGAAACCGCTTGGCGCAGCACCGCCGCCGGATTCGAAGCGATCGATCAGCGCGACATTGGCGCTCTCGATCGCATTGAGCGGCGGATCCCATGAGCGGGGCACGTACCAGGCGAATCTGCTGAACCGCGCGGTCAGGTCCGGCGCGTTGAAGTAACGCCCGCGCCGCGCGAAGATTTCGTTGCGGGCGATCCGCAGATCCTCCTTGCTGAGCGCCCTGAGATCGCTCTCCGTCAGCAGGCGGCTGTCGGACTCCGGAATGATGAAGTCCGATTGCGTGCGCACCGCTGGCGGCGCGGACGGAGGCGAGTTCGGCGGCGGCAGGCTCTGCTGCGGCGGGATCACCGTTGCCGGCGGATCGGCGGTTGCAACCTGCGCCGGCGCGTTGCCGGCGAAATAGAACGAGCCGTCGATCGGCGAGGTCGAGACCCAGGGCTGCTGCGCGTTGCCGGTGGCGCGCTTGACGACGAGGCCGACCTGATTGAACGCCTGCAGCACGTCGAGACCGGGCTTCTGCACGGTATCGACGAGCGCACGCGTATAGGGGCTGTGGCCGTCATCGCCATCGAGCGCGACGTTGCCCGGCTGGGTCGCATAGGACAGCAGCGTGCCCTCCGGCGCGCGGATCTGGGCGAGGCCGCCGTCGGCGGCGCGCAAGCCGCGCCCGCCGAACGGATTGTTCCGGCAGGCGTCGAGGATGACGATGTTGAGCCGCGTGCCCGCGCCCTCCATCTGTCGCAGCACCAGTCCGACATCGACCATCTGGAAATCGACATCGGCCTCGCGCGTGGGGTTCGCCGAGACCGGTACCAGATAATTGGTGCCGCGCACCTGGATGCCGTGGCCGGCGTAATAGAACAGCGCGACGTCTGCTCCCATCAGCTGGCTGCCGAAGCGCTGGATCGCGGTATCGAAACCGGCCTTGTCCAGATCGACCTGGGCCTGCCCGCCGACCAGCGCAAAACCCAGCCGCTGCAGCGTCTCGGCCACCAGCTGCGCATCGTTCTTCGGGTTCTGCAGCCGCGACACGTTCTGATAGGTCGAATTGCCGACGACCAGCGCCACGCGCTTGTCGGCGGCCGCGGGCGCCACGAACAACATGGCGAGCAATCCGGCGGCGAGAAGGGTCCAGCGCATCGTCAAATCCACGAATATCGGGCCGCCAGACCTAGCAGAAACATGCCCGAAAATCGATCATTGCAACCCTGCCGGAAACACCCCCGTGATTTGCCGTCACACCCCTGCAAAATACCGCAATATGGTTGCCCGCGCGGGGGTGCGGATGCTATCCCGCGCCCATGACAACTGCCCCGATTTCGAACATCCGCAACTTCTCCATCGTCGCCCATATCGACCATGGCAAATCGACGCTCGCCGACCGCCTGATCCAGATGACGGGCGGCCTGTCGGATCGCGAGATGGCGGGCAAGGAGCAGGTGCTCGATTCGATGGATATCGAGCGCGAGCGCGGCATCACCATCAAGGCGCAGACCGTCCGGCTGAACTACCGTGCCAAGGACGGCAAGGATTACATCTTCAATCTGATGGACACGCCCGGCCATGTCGACTTCGCCTACGAGGTGTCGCGGTCGCTGGCGGCCTGCGAGGGTTCCCTGCTGGTGGTCGACGCCAGCCAGGGCGTCGAGGCGCAGACGCTCGCCAACGTCTACCAGGCGCTCGACAACAATCACGAGATCGTGCCGGTCCTGAACAAGGTCGACCTGCCCGCCGCCGAGCCCGAGAAGGTCAAGCAGCAGATCGAGGACGTGATCGGCATCGACGCGTCGGACGCGGTGATGATCTCGGCCAAGACCGGCATCGGCGTGCCCGACGTGCTGGAGGCGATCGTCACCCGCCTGCCGCCGCCAAAGGGCGACCGCGATGCGACGCTCAAGGCGCTCTTGGTCGACAGCTGGTACGACGTCTATCTCGGCGTGGTCGTCCTGATCCGCGTCGTCGACGGCGTGATGAAGAAGGGTAGCCGCATCCGCATGATGGGCACCGGTGCCGCCTATGACATCGAGCGCGTCGGCTTCTTCACGCCGAAGATGGAGCAGGTCGACGAGCTCGGCCCCGGCGAGATCGGCTTCATCACCGCGGCGATCAAGGAAGTCGCCGACACCCGCGTCGGCGACACCATCACCGACGACAAGAAGCCGATCAGCGAGATGTTGCCCGGCTTCAAGCCGGCGATCCCGGTGGTGTTCTGCGGCCTGTTCCCGGTTGACGCCAACGACTTCGAAACGCTGCGCGCCGCGATGGGCAAGCTCAGGCTCAACGACGCCAGCTTCTCGTACGAGATGGAAACCTCGGCCGCGCTCGGCTTCGGCTTCCGCTGCGGCTTCCTCGGGCTGCTGCATCTGGAGATCATCCAGGAGCGGCTGTCGCGCGAGTTCGATCTCAACCTGATCGCGACCGCGCCGAGCGTCATCTACAAGATGAAGCTGACCGACGGCACCGAGCTCGAGATCCACAATCCGGTCGACATGCCCGATGTGGTCAAGATCGCCGAGATCGAGGAGCCGTGGATCGAGGCGACGATCCTCACCCCCGACGAATATCTCGGCAGCGTCCTGAAGCTGTGCCAGGACCGCCGCGGTTCGCAGAAGGAGCTGACTTACGTCGGCTCCCGCGCGATGGTGAAATACGATTTGCCGCTCAACGAAGTCGTGTTCGATTTCTACGATCGCCTGAAGTCGGTCTCCAAGGGCTACGCCTCGTTCGACTATCATCTGACCGACTACAAGCCGGCGGATCTCGTCAAGATGCAGATCCTGGTCAACGCCGAGCCGGTCGACGCGTTGTCGATGCTGGTGCATCGGACCCGCGCCGAAGGCCGCGGCCGCGCCATGGTCGAGAAGATGAAGGAGCTGATCCCGCCGCACATGTTCCAGATCCCGATCCAGGCGGCGATCGGCGGCAAGGTGATCGCGCGCGAAACCGTCCGCGCGCTGCGCAAGGACGTCACCGCGAAGTGCTACGGCGGCGACATCACGCGTAAGCGCAAGCTTCTGGAGAAGCAGAAGGAAGGCAAGAAGAAGATGCGGCAGTTCGGCAAGGTCGACATTCCGCAGGAAGCCTTCATCGCCGCGCTCAAGGTGGATAGCTGAGGCGCACGCTCGAGCCGCATCGGGCGTAACGAGGCAGGTCTGGTCCGCGGCTTTCGGGGACCCGGCAACAAAAAAGTCGAAAACAACCCCATGCACAGTAGCCGTCAACCTTCATCGCCGCGCTGAAGGTGGCTGGGATGCGGCCCCAGACACCAGCCCGCCGCCGGCAGACGGAAGCGGTGGCAGCTTGAGTTGACGCATTCAGGCTTTAGCCTTGCGGCCACGACCTCCAGATCTTGCTGGCACGCTCCTTCCATATTCATTCCACCAGGCCGTTAGCGCCTCCATCGTCGGGCCGAGCCCGCGCGCCTTCTTGGTGATCGCATATTCAACGCGGAGCGGCACTTCCGCGAACACCGTGCGCGATATCAGGCCGTCCGCTTCGAGTTCGCGAAGTTGTGCCGTGAGCATGTGCTGAGTGATGCCGGGGATGGCTTTTCGTAACTCGCCGAAGCGGTAGACCCGCTGATTGAGCAGCCACATGATCTCCAGCTTCCACTTGCCTGAGAGCAGCGCGAACGCGCGCCGCATCTCCTCATGCATGTTTATCTCTGCGTTTTTCGTAGTATGATTCTCCATACCTACATCATCTTATTCATCCTACTTGCGATTATCAATCTTAATCCGCATTTTCGATGTGCGCTGCTGAGGCACAAAGGAATTGCACTGCGGCGCAAATCAACCCCAACCGAGGAGTTGCTGTCGCGCCAGCAATCACAACGACCACATGGCTACCATTTACACGTACTGGATCAGCACAGCGCTCTTGACGCTGCTGTATCTCTCCTCCGCCGTCATGTACCTGACGAAGGGGAAATGGGTCCGGCAGGCGCTCGCCGGCCTTGGATACCCGGCTTACCTCGTGCCGCTCATGATCGTAGTTAAAGTCTTGGGCCCGGCCGCAGTCCTTTCGCGCGTCAACGTGGGGCTCAGCGATCTCGCTTACGCGGGCATGTTCTATCATCTGCTGTTAGCTGGCTTGGCGCATTTCGCCGTGCGGAAGCCCAACGAGGCGTTGCCCGCCATCGTCGGCCTCGCGTTGCTCATCACTTCCTTCGTTACGCAGAACGCCGCTCGCGCTATCGCGTCGCCATACGGGCTGTTCTGACGAGAAGGAAAGCGATCAACACAACAACTATCGAAAGAGATGAACATGAACAGACTCAATGCAAAAGTTGCCATTGTCACTGGCGCCGGTCGCGGTATTGGCCGATCTACCGCGAAGCTGTTCGCTGCGGAAGGTGCAAAGGTTGCGGTCCTGTCGCTCACACCGGCAAACGTGGACGCCGTCGTCGCAGAGATCGAAGGGGCGGGCGGCACGGCGCTAGGCATCGTCTGCGACATCAGCGATGCTGACCAAGTCAAAGCGGCGATCGATAAGGTGGTCGCGGCTTACGGCGGGATCGATATCCTCGTGAACAATGCGTTCGATCCGTCCGTTCCCAACTCGTCCGTCAAGGATTTGTCAGTCGAGCAGTTGCAGCGCAACTTCGAGACGGGCCCAATCGCGTATCTGCGAACGATGCAAGGATGTTACCCCTACCTAAAGATGAGCGGCAGAGGTCGTGTCATCAACTTCGGCTCGATGGCTGGCGTCCTCGGCTTGACCGGCTATGGACCCTACAACATGGCAAAAGAGGCGGTGCGCGCCCTTACGCGGACCGCCGCCCGCGAATGGGGTGCCGACAAAATCACCGTGAATAACATCCTGCCGCTCGCGGAGACATGGGACTCTGCCGCAAATGTGCCCGCGCCGACAAACGCGCTGGCCCGATACGGCGCGCCGGAATATGACGTCGCGCCGGTCGTCCTGTTCCTGGCGAGCGAGGACGCGCAGTTTGTAACAGGAGCCAGCCTCACCGCGGACGGCGGCGCAATCATCGACAGCGCGCGCTAGTCATGACCGTACTCCCCATCACTTCCGTGTTTGCGGCAGCCTTTGCGGTCTCCCTTGTCGCGCTGTCATTTCCCATTTCCGTGCGCCGCGCAAAGGCCGGGCAGATGGTAGGCGACAGCGCCGACGAGACGCTGCGCCGGCGTATACGCGCCCAGGGCAATTTCATCGAGTACGTTCCACTTGGGGTGATCTCGTTGGGGCTGGTCGAGGCGCACGTCGCCGCGGCCTGGATGGTTATTGCCATCGGGACAACGCTTGCGTCCGGGCGGCTCCTGCATGCAATCGGCATGCTTCGGGGACTGGAGGCGCTGCGCGGTTTCGGGATGCTCTTGACCTACACAGCGCTGCTTGTTGCGGCTGGATACCTCGTTCTGGACGCAGCGTCTTGATAGCCCGGACGTCCGCTGCCGACCCATTGCGACATTTGCAGCGATTGCAGAAGGCGGTCGGCGTCGGGGCGAACCGGACATTGACGAAGATTTATAAGTACGCGCCCGGTTGAGATGCCCTTGGCGCAGTCGATGTCGATCCTTGTCCCAGCAACAAAACGCACCATGATTTGAATCGCCTTCGTACGGCGGGCCGACTAGACTCCGATCATGTTGCGCATCCTGTCCCTCCTGATCGTCATCCTCGCATTGCTGCAGCCGGACTTGAGCTCGGCCGCCTCCTCGAAAAAGCGGCACGGCTCTACCCGCTGGCACGGCTATGGCTTCCTGCCCGGCTACCGGCAGCCGCCCAATCAGACCATTCCGGTGCTCGGCCCGCGCGGCGCCGCCCGCGGCTATCCGGATTTTTCGCCGGAATATTGGTATGGCGGGGACTGGCATTACTTCGGCCGCCCCGGATTCCATGGCGGAGGACGCTACAATGGCGGCAGCTACGGCCCGTGCTGGAGCTGGACGCCGATCGGGCGGGCCTGGAATTGCGGGTAGGAGCGCGATGAGTTTAGATCGAATCGGGTTGGCTGTGTGCTCGCTTTACCTCTCCCCATTGGGGAGAGGTCGATTTGCGAAGCAAATCGGGTGAGGGGGCTCAGCTCTAACGAGGGACCGTAACCCCTTGTATCTGCACGAGCATGATTTGTGCGATGGAAGCGACTTAGCGCCTTGGCCGGT
>NZ_JASGSR010000105.1:0-28162 GCF_040446015.1 Bradyrhizobium sp. INPA03-11B | reverse complement strand
CTCGCCATGCGCGATGTTGACGACGCGCATCACGCCGAACACCAGCGCAAGCCCGATGCCGAGCAACGCGTAGAGCCCGCCCAGCAGGGCTCCGTTGATCAATGTCTCAACCCAGATCATGTTCGTTGCCAATCCTGGCTAGTTTCCGAAATAAGCGTGCGTCAGCTGCTCCGGCTGCAATCCTTGCGCCGGACCGGTCAGCGACACCCGCCCCTTCAACAGGCAATAAATTCGCTCGGAGGTGGCGAGCGCGCGGTTGACGTCCTGCTCGACCAGCACGACGGCGGTGCCCTCGCGGCGGATGTCGGCAAAGGAGCGATAGATCTGCTCGACCACGACGGGCGCGAGCCCGAGCGAAATCTCGTCGCACAAGAGCAGCCGCGGGTTCGACATCAGCGCGCGGCCGATCGCCGCCATCTGCTGCTGGCCGCCGGAGAGTTGGCCGGGAAACATTCGCCGCCGCTCTTCCAGGATCGGGAACAGGTCGAACACCCGCCGCAAGGTCCAGCTGCCCTTGCGCCGGTTGACGCTGCCCATCAGCAGGTTTTCCTCAATGGTCAACGAGTCGAACAGCAACCGCCCCTCGGGCACCATGATGAGCCCGAGCCGCGACACCTGCTCGGCCGGCATCTGCGAGATGTCGACGCCGTCGAAACGCACCGCCCCGCGCCGCTCCTCGTTGAGACCAACCAGCGCCTTCAGGAACGTCGACTTGCCGGCGCCGTTGGCGCCGACCAGCGCCACCGCCTCGCCGTCGGCGACGGTGAAATCCATGTCGAACACGGCCTGGAGATCGCCGTAGAAGATCTGCAGGCCGTTCACATCAAGCAACGCCATCGGCCTTCAATCCCATATAGATTTCACGCACCACGGCGCTGTCCATGACGTCAGCCGGCGGCCCCTCCAGCACCTTGCGGCCGAAATCGAGCACCAGGATACGATCCGACACCGCGCGCAACGCATGCGGAATGTGCTCGATCCAGATCATGGCGTGATCGGCCTTCACGCCCTTGATGATGGCAACCAGGCGCTCGACCTCGGGCTCGGTCAGCCCGGCGGCGATCTCGTCGAGCAGGACCAACTTGGGTTTCGAGGCCAACGCCTTGGCGAATTCCAGCCGCTTGCGGTCGATCAGCGGCAATGCGCCCGCGAGCTTGTCCGCCTTGGCGTCGAGCCCGGTCCGCTGCAGCACCTCCATGGTCCAGCTCGATGCCGCCTCGCCGTACAGGCCCGCGCCGTAGGACGCCGCGACCAGCGCGTTCTCGTAGACCGACAGATGCGGAAACGGTTGCGGGATCTGGAACGCCCGCCCGAGCCCCATCCGCGCCCGGCGATGCGGCGGCAGGCCCGTGATCTCCTTGTCGTCGAGCATGATCGAACCGCCGTCGGCCGTGAGCAGGCCGACGATCAGGTTGAGCAGCGAGCTCTTGCCGGCGCCGTTCGGGCCGATCACGCCGACACACTCGCCGCGCGCCAGCTCGAAGCTGACGTTGTCGGCGACCACGATCTCGCCGAAGCGCTTGGAGAGCCCGCTGACGCGCAGAAGCGGTGCCATCTCAAGCCAGCTTGGAGAGCAGCTGGAGATCGGCCTGCTTCGGGATGAACGGCGCCGTGCCGTTGTGCACGATCAGGAGCTCGTATTTCGACTTGCCGCCCTTGCTCTTGCGCCATTGCCCGCCGGACAGCGAGGTCACCGCGACGTTCTTGATCGGTGTTCCCTTGAACTTCACCGGCCCGACCACCGTCTCCATGTCGAGACCCGCGATGGCATCGCGCAGCGAGTTCTTGTCCTTTGGATCGCTGTTCTGCAACGCGGCGAGCGCAACCTCCCACAAGGCATGGGCGTAACCGATCGGCTGAGTCCATTGCTTGCCCGTCGTCTTCTCCCATTCCGCGGCGAGTTCGGCGGCGGTCTGCCCGGTCAGCGACGACTTGAACGGATAGGCCGGCGTCCACCACACTTCGGTGGACATGCCGTCGCCACGATCGCCGAGCGCGTTCACCGCACTCGGAAACAGGAACGCTGCCGCGACGGTGCAGATCTGCGGCTTGAAGCCGGCCTGGGCCGCCTGATTCCACAGCGTCACCCAGTGATTGCCGTAAGTGAAGCCGGAGACGATGTCGACGCCGTTGTTCTTGAACGACGACACCTGATTGGTGAAGTCGTCGGTCGCAATCTGGAATTTTCCGGCGGAGAATTCCTGATAGCCCGCCTTCGTAATGCCGCCGGGCAAACCGACCTTCGGGTCGGAGAACGCCTGGCCGGCGGGATTGTCGATATAGAGCGTGCCGACCTTCTTGTTGGTCTCGACCGACTGCCACATGCCGAGGAAGTTCTTCACGACATCATCGGCGCCCCAGAAGAAGTGATAGCTGTAAGGGAAGCCCTTGTCGGGGGTCGACTTGCGCGGAAACATCCAGCCCTGCCACGGCACCATGGTCGAGATCGAAGGAATGCCGCGGGCATCGGCGAGCTCTTGCACCGGCGCCTGCGCGTCGCCGTCCTCGATCAGGATCAGGTCGCATTTCTCCCGTAACACCAGCTCGCTCGCAACCACGGACGAGCGGTTCGGATCGGACTGATTGTCCTTGAAGACAAACTCGACCTGCCAGGTCTTGCCGCCGATCTTGAGGCCATCCTTGAGCCGGGCCTTGATGCGTTCGTGAATCCAGGTGTCGGGTTCGGCAAACGGCGCGCGGACGCCGGAGAGGCAACCGACCCAGCCGATCTTGATCGTGTTGCCGGCGGCGCGCGCGATGTTGACCAGCGGCACATTCATCGCGGATGCGAGACCGGTTGCACCGGCCGCCTTCAGCAGCGTGCGGCGGTTGAGCCGGCCGGACGACGGGTTCGTCTTTGAATTCTCAGTCATGTCCCTCTCCCTGAAACAATTGTCTGAAGTAAATTCCGCCTAGGCCGCGGATCGCTGGATCGCCGCACGGCTCACCGCGGCAAATTTGCACAAGGTGTTCTCGATGATGTGGCGCGGGATACCGCGCACGATGAAGACGAGCCGCGAGCGGCGGTCCGCAGACGGCCAGCCGGCAAGCGTGATCGGCGGATGGAACACGTGCTGCACGCCGTGCACCACGATGGGCGCATCAGGCTGCTCGGCGACATGCACAATCGCCTTGAAGCGCAGCAGGTCTTCGCCCCTCAGCGCCGCGACATAATCGAGCCAGCGCGCAAACGCGTCGCGCTGGATCGGCTCGTCGATGACCAGGCCGTAGGACGACACGCCGGTATCGTGTCCGTGATGGCTGTGATGGCCGCACGCCGCCCCGTTGCAATCATGGTCGGCGTGATGATGCGGCGCGTTCGCGGCCTGCGATGCCAGATCGAACCAGCGCACGACATCGGCGGACCGCGCCGCCGGATCGAACAGCCCGGCATCAAGAACCTTGGCCGGATCGACCATCCCGTTCCGCACATGCGCGCGCGTCGCCACCGGATTGATCGCTGCCAGCCGCGCATCGAGCCGCGCCAGCGCATCGGCGGCGGTAAGGTCGGTCTTGGTCACCAGCAGCCGGTCCGCGACCGCGACCTGTTTGACGGCTTCATCATGCGTCGCAAGCGTGCGCGCGCCATTGACGGCATCGACGGTCGCGACCACGCCGTCGATCCGGTATCGGCCGACGACATCTGGGGCGGTCATCAGCGTGTGCAGCACCGGCACGGGATCGGCGAGCCCGGTGGTCTCGACCAGCACGCGGTGGAACGGCGGCATCGTTCCGGCAGCGCGACGCGCGGCGAGATCGGCCAGCGTCTCGATCAGATCTTCGCGCACCGAGCAGCAGATGCAGCCATTGTCGAGCAGCGCGAGACGGTCCTCGCTGCTCTCGACCAAAAGGTGATCCAGCGCCACCTCGCCGAACTCGTTGATGATGGCGACGACGCCATTGAGCTCCTTCTGGCGCAGCAGATGGTTCAGCACCGTGGTCTTGCCGCTGCCGAGGAAGCCGGTCAGCACCGTGACCGGGATCTGGTCCGTTGCTGCCATCACGTGCCCCGCTGGTAGACCTTGCGGCCCTCGAAGAAGGTCATCTCGACCCGCGTATCGGCGAGTTGATCCGGCGGGATGTCGAAGATCATCTGGTCGAGCACGATCAAATCGGCCGATTTGCCGACCTCGATCGAGCCGATCGACTGGCCGAGGCCGGCCGCACGCGCGGCGTCGATGGTGTAGATGTCGATCACCGTCGCAAGATCGAGCGCCTGCTCCGCCCACAGCGACTTGCCGGGAAAATCGCCGGTCGGATTTTGCCGCGTCACCATGCCTTCGATGCCCTGCCAGGGATCGGGGATCGGGATCACCGGCCAGTCCGAGCCGCCGGCCATCAACGCGCCGGCCTCCTTCAAATCCCGATTCGGCCAGAAGCGCTGCGCACGCTCCTCGCCCATCGCGGCCTTGTGCGCCTCGAGGAAGATGGTCGGATACCAGATGATCGGCGACAGGTCGGCCGCGACGCCGAGCTCGGCGAAGCGCTTGATGTCGTCGGGCGCGATGTAGCTCGCATGGGCGATCTGATGAATCAGGTGGGTCGCCCCGTTGAAGCTGCGCACGACGTCGATCGCATCGAGCGCCTGCGTCACCGCGGCATCGCCGGCGCAGTGGATCTTCCCGGCCAGGCCGAGCTTCTCGCAGCGCCCGAGCCAGCGGATCAGGTCCGGCACCGTCAGCATGGTCGCGCCGCGGAAGCAGCAGCCGCGCACGGGATCGGCGACGTAAGGCTCGTGGAAGGCCGCGGTCTTGGCGCCGGGCACGCCGTCGAGGAACACCTTCACATAGTCGGGCTTCACATGAGCGCCGCGATACTGCTCGCGCAACGCGAACAGCTCCTCGCCGGCCTTGCCGAACATGAAGCCGGGCTCGACCACCGGCATCGCGCAGACCGCCCAGGCGGTGAGCTCGCCGCGGTCGTCGAGCCCTTTCAGCGCCGCCATGATCGGCTGCATGCTGGCGGCGTCGATGAAGGCGGTGACGCCATAGGTATTGAGCACCGAGATCGAGCGCGCCACCGCCGCACGGTCCATCTCGGCCGTGTAGTGACCGGAGGCGGCGAGCGCCCGCTCCACCAAACCCGAAGCGGCCTCGATCATGATCCCGGTCAGCGTCCCGGTCTTGAGATCGCGGCCGATCTCGCCGTCGGTCGGATCAGGCGTGTCGGCCTGCACGCCGGCGGCCCGCAGCGCCGCGGAGCTTGCCCAGCGATTGTGATAGGTGTCGTCGCGCAGCACGACCGGGTGCCCGAGGCATGCCGCGTCGAGCAGCGCGCAGGACTCCGCGGTGTTCATCTCGTTGAGCAGATTGTTGCCGAACTGCCCGCCGACGATCCAGGCGCCCGGCGCAGCCGCCGATGCGGCCTTGTGCAAGGTCTCGGCGATCCTCGGCACGCTGTCGGCGTTGGAGAAGCGCAGCTCGTAGAGATCGGCCTGCCCACCCATCATGATGTGGTTGTGGATGTCGACGATCCCCGGCATCGCCATCCGCCCGCCGAGATCGACGGTCGTGGTGCCCTCGCCGACCAGTGCCGCGACGTCGCGCTCCTCGCCGACGGCGATGAACCGACCGGCCTTGACCGCCGCCGATGTCGCCCAGGGCTGCCCGCGGTTCGACGTGTAGATCCGGCCGTTGCGGAAGACCGTGTCGGCGAATGTCCTGTTCATGCGGATCAACTTCTCGATTGGGAAAGCCTGGAGCGCCCACTGTGCGGTGCACAGCGGCCGAACTGCGCACGACACCAGCGTGACGCCAAACGTTCGGCATGTCGGCATTTGGAACAATCCACCGTCCGGTGGATGCTTCGCCGCCTCCCGCAATGCGGGCAAGCGGCAGCAGCTTAAAACCCGAGCGCCAGGCCGTCCTTGCGGTGGTCGGAGGCGCCGAACAGAACGCCCCTGGCGTGGTCGATGCGGATCGCCTGACAGCCGCCGATCGGCTCCTCGGAGAAGCGGGCCTCGTGACCGCGGGCGCGCAGCTCGTCGCGGATATCAGGCGATATCGTCGTCTCCAGCGACAACGCGCCGTCAAAGGCAAAGGAGCGCGGTGCCTCCGCTGCCGCCTGGATGTCCATCTTCAAATCGAAGATGTTCGAGATCAGATTGGCATGGCCCGCGGCCTGGTAATGTCCGCCCATCACCCCGAACGACATCACGGTCCTGCCGTCCTTGCGCACGAGGCCCGGGATGATGGTGTGAATCGGCCGCTTGCGCGGCCCGAGCGAGTTGAGGTGTCCGGGCCTGGCGCGAAAGCTCCAGCCGCGGTTGTGCAGCAGGATGCCCGATTTCGGCGCGTAGATGCCGCTGCCGAACGGATAGAACAGCGAGTTGATCAGCGAGATGGCATTGAGGTGGCGGTCGACCACCGTGACATAGACGGTGTCGCGGTGCTCGATATCGTCCCAGGTCGCGGGCGCGGACGCGCTGTCCATGTCGATCTTGCTGCGGATCCTTCCGATATAGTCTTCGGCAAGGAATGCAGCCGGATCGACCTTGCTGGTCGCCGGATCGCAGAAGAAGGCGTCGCGCGCGCGGTAGGCGGCCTTGGTGGCTTCGGCGAGCAGATGGATGCGATCGGCCTGCGCGAGTGAACCGAGATCGTAACCGGCAAGCGTGCGCAGGATCATCAGCGCGGCCAGGCCCTGCCCGTTCGGCGGACACTCGACCACGTCGTGATCATGGTATTGCGCCGAGATCGGCTGGACATAATCCGAGCTGTGCGCGGCAAAATCGTCGGTGCTGTGGGAGCCGCCCAGCCCGCGCAAGATGCCCGTCATCTCGTCGGCGGCCTCGCCTACATAAAAGGCATCGCGACCGTGCTGCGCGATCCGGCGCAGGGTGCGGCCGAGCGCAGGTTGGGCGCGGATATCGCCAACCTCAGGCGCCTTGCCGCCGGGAAGGAACTGTGCGGCCGCATTGGCGTCGATCTCGATCCGCGCCCGAAAGCGGCGCCAGTCCTCGGCGACGCGCGGCGTGACGCAGAAGCCCTGCTCGGCGGCCGCTATCGCCGGCCGGAAGATCTCCTCCAGCGATTTGCTGCCGTGATCGGCGACCAGCCGGCACCACGCATCGATCGCGCCGGGCACGGTCACCGCCTCGGGCGCGGTCGGCGGAATGTCGCGCGCGCCGGTTGCGGAATATTTTTCGACATCGGTACGAGCCGGCGTGCGGCCCGAGCCGTTCAGCGCGATCGGCTCCCCGGCTCTCGGTGAATATAGCGCAAAGCAGTCGCCGCCGATCCCGGTCATCTGCGGCTCGACCACGCCCTGCACCGCGACCGCCGCCACCCCGGCATCAACGGCATTGCCGCCGGCCTTCAGCATCTCGACCGCGGCAAGCGTCGCCTGCGGATGCGAGGTCGCGGCCATGCCGCGCTCCGCAACCGCCACCGAGCGGCCGATGGCCATGAAATCACGCATGTCGCTTCCTCTGATGTTGCGAGCGGCAGCCGCTCGCCAACATTGTCGAATACGACACCGGTCCCTCGGGGAACTTTCGGTTGGCCGCGCGGTGGGCGGCAATCCACCCAACGGTGGATCGGGTGGCTGCGGGACGGGATGCAAAACTCGGACAGATCGTGTCGCGAGAACGCGAATGTGCGACTCACCGGCCGAGCAACCTATTCGGTGTCGTCCCTGCGAAAGCAGGGACCCATAACCACAAATGCAGATTGATGCGCGACGGCGGAACGACGAGTCCCGATCACAATCGCCGCCGCGGAGTATGGGTCCCTGCTTTCGCAGGGACGACATGTGGAGAGAGCCGTGGCTTCACGCCACTCAATGCGGCCGCGACATCATCGCCACCACGGCCGACCGCGTCTCGACGCCGAGCTTCTCGAAGATATGGATCAGGTGCGTCTTCACCGTCGCGAGACCGATGTTCAGGCATTCGCCGATCTCGCGGTTGGTGCGGCCGCAGCACAACAGCTCGACCACCTCCATCTCGCGCGAGGTCAGGCCGTAGCGCGCCGGCTCGTCGGGATTCGACGACAGGCGGCTGGTCAGGTTGAACTCGAGATAGTCGTGGATCTTCTCGGCAATATGCATGCTGCCTTCGGGGATCGCGCAGCCCGGCGCCCAGAGCACGCTCATGCCGGCGACGATCCGGTCGTTGCGGCGGAAAAAGAACTCGATCATGTCGGCGACGCCGCATTGGCCGGCGAAGGCGCGGTAGGTCGCCGCCTCCTGGGACGCGCATTGGGCGAGCGCTGTGCTCAGGCGGGCAATCGACCGGTTGCTCGCGGAGCGCGGATGCAGCGGATCGAGCCGGTTCATGCCGGCAAGATACTGGTCGTGGAAACTCGGCGGAACGTTGCTGGAGAGCACGAAGCGGTTGAGGGTCAGATTGCCGTCGACCTCGTAGAACGCGGTCGCGGAACCCTCGAGAATCCCGCGCGCGAACTGAATGGCCTGCGTGGTTGCCGGATCCGGTCGGCCCAGAAGCGCGATCATGACCTACCTCCCGATGTTTCCCGATGGCGAACGTCTACGCGTCGCATGGCTGGCACGCTGGGGCAGACGCAGGGCGTAGTCAAGCAATTTGCGGGCCAAGCGCACATCCTGGAAACGGTTACGCCGGAGTAACCTCAGGCCCCTCTCCACCATCCGGTTGATTGCGGACGGCGCGACCCATGCGGAACTTTCGCACCTCCCCATGTCGTCATTGGATCAAGAATGAATTCGCGTCGCATCATGGCCGCCTTCCCGTCGGCGGCCGACGAACAAGTCACGCTCGCCAACTGGCGTCAGCATCCCTTCAACGAGTGGGCATTCCGCAATGTCCGCGAACTGCTGCCGACCGCGAACATCGCACGCGCCCCGACGCCGACGCCGCTGTCCTTTGCGCCGCGCTATCTCGACGACGTCAGCTTCGCAAATCCGCGGGGCGAGACGGTGGGCGTCGGCCAAGCGCTGCGCGCCAGCCACACCGACGGCATCGTGGTGTCGCATCGCGGCCAGGTCGCGTTCGAATGGTATGCCCACGGCCTGGCACCGGATACGCCACACCTGATCTTCTCCGTCAGCAAGTCGGTCGCCGGAACGCTTGGCGGCATCCTGGCCGATCACGGCAAGCTCGATTCCGACGCGCCGGTGACGCGCTATATCCCGGAGATGGAGGGATCGGTCTATGGCGGCAGCTGCACGGTGCGCCACCTGCTCGACATGAGCGTCGGCATCCGCTTCGACGAGGACTACATGGCGCGCGACGGCGACATCATGAACTACCGTCGCTCGACCGGCTGGGAGCCGCCGGATCCGAGCATTCCGCCGAGCAATCTGCGCGACTATCTGCGTACGCTGCGGCCGAACGGCGCGCCGCATGGCGAGACTTTCCACTATGTCTCGACCAACACCGACGTGCTCGGCTGGGTCTATGAGCGCGCCTGCGGCATGTCCTATGCGAAGATCCTCTCGCACTATCTGTGGCAGCCGATGGGCGCCGAGCACGACGCCTACATCACCGTCGATTCGCGCGGCGCGGCGCGCGTCGCCGGCGGCGTCTGCGCGACACTGCGCGACCTCGCCCGCTTCGGCGAGATGATGCGCAATCACGGCATCAGCAATGGACGGCAGGTGGTGCCAGGCTGGTGGGTCGACGACATCAGGCAGAACGGTAATGCCGAGGCCTGGTCGCGCGGCGACCTGACCAAGGTGTTCCCAAACGGCAATTACCGCAACAAGTGGTACACGCTCGACCGCGGCGAAACGCCGTTCGCCGCCGTCGGCATCCACGGCCAATGGATCTACATCGATCCGGCCAACGAGACCGTGATCGCGCGCGTGTCCTCGCAGCCGCTGCCGATGGACCTCGATCTCGACCACATGTGGATGCGCGGCTACCGCGCGATCGCGGCCAGGCTTGCCGGCAAGGCCTGACCGGTCGACGGTGGCCTCATTCGACAGGAGGCCGCCGCGTATGCCAGTCCGTCACCGACTGGAACGCGGCGCCCGCGCGGACCAGCACGTCCTCGGACAGATGCGGACCGACCAGTTGCATGCTGAGCGGCATCTGGTCCGAGGCCATGCCCATCGGCAGCGTGATGGTCGGGCTGCCCGAGAAGTCGAACACCGCCGTGAAGCGCAGAATGTTCAAGAGCACGTTGGGGTCGGCGCCGTATTCGCTCATCTTGGTCAGGGTCGGGATCGGCACCGGCATCGTTGGGATCAAGAGGAGATCGATATCCTCGAACATCGCAGCAAGACTGCCGCCGAACTTCAGCCGCTCGTGATGGATCGCGGCAATGTCGACGCCGCTCGTCGCCCTGCCCTGCTCGATCAGCTGGGCGAGGTCCGGCCCGTATTCCGACTTCCGCGACGGGTAAGTGTCCAGATGCGCCTCTGCCGTCTCCACCGAGCACATCGCGATCCACTGGCTGACGAGCTTCTGGTACGGCGGGACATGCACTTCGCGGATGTCGGCGCCGAGATCGGCGAGCGTGCGCTCGGCTTGCACCAGGGCGGTCACGACCTGCCGGTCGATACCCTCCTGGGTGTACCTGCGATCAACGCCGATCCGCAGCCCCCTGATGCCCTCGCCTGCCCCGGCCAGATAGTTCGGCACCGGCGCCCGCAACGCAGTCGGATCATTGGCGTCAGCGCCGGCGATGACACCAAGCATCGCCGCGGCGTCCGCAGCGCTGCGGCACATCGGCCCGACGTGATCGAGCGAGTCCGCCAACGGGAAGATGCCGTGACGGCTGACGCGGCCCCAGGTCGGCTTGATCCCGGTCAAGCCGCAGGTTGCCGACGGAAACCTGATCGAGCCGCCGGTGTCGCTTCCGATCGAGCCGTAACAGAGCCCCGCCGAGGTCGCGACACCCGATCCGCTCGACGAAGAGCCGACCCAATAGTTCACATTCCACGGATTGAGCGGGGCCTCGATTGCAGGATGGTGGCTGGTGTAGGCGCCCTCCGTCATCTTGAGCTTGCCGAGCGTCACCGCGCCCGAAAGCTCGAGCCGGTCCACGATCGTGGCGTTGAAGGACGGCACGAACTTCGCGTGGATCGTGGTGCCGCCCGTGGTCGGCGCAAACGTCGTGTAGCAGAGGTCCTTCAGGGCGATCGGAACGCCGTGCAGCGGGCCGCGCCAGATGCCCCTGGCGATCTCCGCATCGCGCTGTTTCGCCTGGGCCATGGCGCGTTCCGCAAGGACGTGCGCGTAGCCGTGAAACTGCCCATCCAGTTTCGCGATCCGGCCGAGGATCGCCTCCGTGATCTCCGACGACTTCGCCTCGCCGCGGCGGATGAGCCCGGAGATCTCGGTGATCGACTTGTAGTGCAATGGATCCGCTGACATCTGACGCCCTGCTGTTTTCGGAAAATGCCTGCCCGGACCGCCGCTCCGGGCGGCGGTCTCGTCACTGTGCTGACGACGCGCCGCGCCTAGAACTGCACGCCCCGCGTCAACGCTCCGTCCACCACGAGGTTGGTCCCCGTGATGAAGCTCGCCGCCTTGCTCGCAAGAAACACCGCGGCATTCGCCATCTCCTGCGGCGTGCCCATGCGGCCGGTCGGGTTGAGCGCCAGCGCGGACTTGTACAGTTCGGGATTGCCGTCCTTGATCATGTTCCAGACGCCGCCCTCGAAATAAGTATTGCCCGGCGACACCGAATTGGCCCGGATGCCCTTGGCGGCAAGCTGGTAGGCGAGCCCCTGCGTGTAGTGGATGATCGCGGCCTTGAACGTCCCGTAAGGACCGCTGGCAAAATCGACCTCGCGGCCCGAAACGCTGGAGATGGTGACGATCGCCGCCGCCTTGCTCTTCTCGAGATGGGGCATCGCGGCGTTGACGAGCCGCACCGTTCCCATCATGTCGGTGGAGAATTCCTTCTCCCAGCTCTCCTCGTCCTGGCCGATCGAGAGCGCACTGACATTGGCGACCACCACATCGATGCCGCCGAGCTTGGACGCCATGTCGGCGACCCAGGCCTTCAGCGCCGGTCCGTTCGCGACGTCGACCGCACCGCCGAACGCCGCAACGCCCTTGGCCTTGATCGCGGCAACGGCGCTCTCGACATCCGCCTGGTTGCGCGCGCAAATGCCGACATTGGCCCCCTCGGCGGCGAACGTGTCGGCGATTGCCCTGCCGATGCCCTTGGTGCTGCCGGTGACGAGAACCTTTGCTCCCTTGAGTCCCAGATCCATGTCCATTCCCTCCGTTATTATCGATTATGGAAACCGCACTTCACCACGCGGCGCAGCCGGTCAGAGCAACAGCTGCGCGCGAACATTGTCTTCGTTGACCTCCTCACCGGCCAGCGACCGCGTGATCTTGCCCTTCTCCATGATGTAGCAGCGCTGCGCGATCGCCAGGATGGTGTCGAGGTTCTGCTCGACGAAAATGATTGTCGTTCCGAGTTCGCTGCGGAACGACTTCAGCGCTTCGCAGATATGCTGCACGATCGAGGGCTGGATGCCTTCGGACGGCTCGTCGAGGATCATCAAGGAAGGATTGCCGATCAGCGCGCGACCGATCGCAAGCTGCTGCTGCTCGCCGCCCGACATGGTGCCCGCGATCTGCCGCCGGCGCTCCTTCAGGCGCGGAAAATACGCGTAGACGAGTTCCGGGAGCTTCTTTCCATCCGGCCCGCCGATCAGCTCGCCGACCTGCAGATTCTCCTCGACGGTCATTTGCGGAAACACGTCGCGCCCCTGCGGGATGTAGCCGAAGCCGGCACGCGCGCGGGCATCAGCCTCGAGCTGCGTGACGTCCTGATCCATGAAAGTGATGGTGCCGCGCCAGGTCTGCAGCAGGCCGATCAGGCAGCGCATCAGCGTCGACTTGCCGACGCCGTTGCGGCCGATCACGCCGACGATCTCGCCGCGCGAGACCTGCATGCTGACGCCCTGCAGGATCGGCGTCGCGCCGTAGCCCGCCCAAAGTCCCGAAACGTCCAGAATGCGATCAGTGGGCATGGGTCTTACCCAGGTAGATTTCCGCGACCTTCTCGTCTGCCAGAATGGCCTCGAGGCTGCCGCGCGCGAAGATCTTGCCAAGATGCAGAACGGTGACGCGTTGCGCGACCTGACGCACGAACGCCATGTCGTGCTCGACCACGAGCACGGTCATGCCCCCGGCGTTGAACGACTTGATCAGCTCGCCGGTCTTGTGGGTTTCCTCAGGCGACATGCCTGCGGTCGGCTCGTCGAGCAGCAGGAGTTGCGGCTGCAACGCCAGCGCCATCCCGATCTCGAGCCATTGCTGCTGGCCATGCGACAGCGCACCGGCAAGCTTGCCGCCGTCATCGGCCAGATCGAGCAGCGCCAGCAACCGCTCCTCTTCCTCCATGCGCTCGGCGCCCGAAAGCCGCTCCTGGAGGGCGATCTGGATGTTCTGCCGCACCGGCAGTTCCTTGAACACGCTCGGCGCCTGCATCTTGATGCTCATGCCACGTTGCACCCGCGCGTAGGGCCGCTCGGCGGTGATATCGACGGAGTCGAAGAAGATGCTGCCCGTGGTGGGCGGATAGAGGCCGACGATCAGCTTGAACAGCGTGCTCTTGCCGGCGCCGTTGGGCCCGATCAGGCAATGGACTTCGCCGGCATTGACCGTCAGGTCGACGTCGGAGACCGCGGTCAATCCACCGAAACGCTTGGAGACGCCTTTCACATCGACCAATGCCATGGATCAAGTCTCATCCGATTGCAGTCGGGCAGTATCGGCAAGCGCAGGAGCCTCGTCGCGCCGCCGGCGGCGGTTCCACCAGTCGACAACGAGCTTGCCAATACCCAGCACAAACCCCTGCGGCGCCAGCATCACGGTGGCGAGCAGCAGCACGCCCATCAGCACCAGCGCAGCCTGCTGGCTGTACACCGTGATGGTCTGGAAGCCGAACAGCAGCAGGAACGAGCCGACCAGGGTCGCGGTGAGATCGTTGCGCCCGGAGAACGCCACCCACACGATCGGCATCGCCGCCGCCGGCAGGCCGATGCTGGAGGGCGTGATGAACTGGCCCCAGGACGTGTACAGCGCGCCGCTGAGGCCCGCGAGGCCGCTGCCGATCACGAAGGTCAGAAGCTGATACTTGCGGACGTCGTAGCCGAGCATCTCGGCGCGCTGCGGATTTTCCCGCGTCGCCACGATCACGTTGCCGACGCTCGAGTTCACCAGCATGCGCAGCGCGATGTAGACGATCACGATCAGCGCGACCATGACGTAATAGAGCGCCGATCCCTCGATATCGAAGCTGCCGACCGTGAGCGGATCCATTCCCTTCATGCCGTTGAAGCCGTTCAACCGCGCCGGGCCGATATGCCATTCGGGTCCGGCCGTCTGTCCGAGAAAGAAGGCGAGCACCAGCGTCGCCGAGAGCGTCACGATGCCGAAGAAGATTCCGCTGATGCCGCCCCAGATCATGAAATAGCCGAGGATCCCGGCCGCGATCATCGCGATGACAACCGAGAGGACAAGCGCGGCGATCGTGGCCGTTCCGCCGCCCATGTTGATGGCGAGCACGCCATAGCCGTAGCCGGCGATGCCGAAGAAGAAGGTCTGGCCGAACGACAGCATGCCGCCATAGCCCCACATCAGGCAGAGCCCGAGCGCCATGAAGATCCAGATCAGGAAGTAAGCGAAATTGCCGACGTCGTAGGAATCGGCGAACAACGGATAGATCAGCGCGCCCGCCAGCACGGCAAGGAAGCAGGACCAGAAGATCTTGCCGCGTCCGAGCGTCTGCGGACCGTCGAGCAGCTTCAACATCAGAAATTCCCGTCTAGCGCCCACGACGCACCAGCACGCTGGATAGCCCTTCAGGCAGCACACGTATGATCAGGATCACAGCAAACAGCATCCCGATCTGCCCGATGATCTGGCCGTAGCTCGCATTCAGCGCCATCCGGATCATCGCTAGGAACACCGCGGCCGGCGCGGTTCCGAGCAGGACGTTGGCGCCGCCGATCACCACGGTGACGAAGCTCTCGACCACGAAGGTTGCCCCCATGGTCGGGATCAACGTCATGGTCGGCGCGTAGAGCGCGCCGCAGAGTCCCGCGAGCGCGGTGCCGATCCCGAAGCTGATGGAATAGATCCGTCCCGTGCGCGCGCCGAGCGCCTTCGCCATCGCTGCGTTCTGCATCGTCGCGCGCGCGATCACGCCAAAGCGCGTTTTCATGAAGATGATGTAGAGACCCGCCAGCACCGCCACCGCAGCGCCGAACAGCACCAGGCGGTAGGTCGAGAACGTGTAGCCGCCGATCGCGAAGCTTCCTTCCGGCGTGCCGATGCCGCGCACGGCAGACCCGACGATCAGCAGCATCGACTGCGTGACGATCAGGCTGAGGCCCCAGGTGGCGAGCAGCGAGTCGAGCGGGCGTTTGTAGAAGCGCCGCACGACGAGGTACTCGACGATCATGCCGATAACTCCCGCGGTCAGCGCGGCCAGGATCTGTGCAATCGGCAGCGGCACGCCGAGATTCACGAGCCCGACAGTGACATAGGCGCCGCACATGATGAACTCGCCATGCGCCATGTTGATGACGCCCATCATGCCGAACACGATGGCAAGCCCCGCCGCGGACAGGATCAGGAACGCGAAGACGTCGGCGAACTGATAGAATACCGAGAAGAGTTCAGCCGACATTCCGCTCTCCGTGATCACGACGCCGCATCATTGCGGCGCCGTCTCGGTTCGAAGTCGTCATCAACACGAGCAAGATTCGTGCCCGCGCATCACGATTTGCTGGGAAGATGACTCGGGGTGTACTGATCCTTGTCGTTCTTCTTGGTGAGATCGCAGCCGATCTCGCCAAGCCAGTACGGCTGGATCGTTCCGTAGTCCTTCTCGACGGTCACCTCATGCTTGGGCCCGACCGAGATCAGGCGCATGCGGTGCGAGGTATGCTGGCTCTTCGGATCGATACAGACCTTGCCCTCCGGCGCGTCGATGCAGGCATCGCCTGACGCGATCACCTTGCGCATGTCTTCGAGCTTGGTCGACTTCGCCTTCTCGACCAGCGCCTTGTACATGTAGAGCGCGTTGTAGGCGTTGTAGCCCATGTCGTTGATGTAGAGCTCGTCCGGGAACTTGGCGTGCCAGCGCTTCTTGAAGTCGTTGGCTTCGGGCGTGTCGATCTCCTCGAACCAGTTCGCGGTCGCATGCATGTTGTTGAGCGCCGGCGGCTTGAACCGCTTGTGCTCGAAACCAAGCATGATCTTGATCGAAGACCCCATCGGCAGATTGAGATTGGCCGCGGCCGCCTGCTCGAAGAACGAGTCCTGCGCGGCGCCGACATTGATGGTCAAGAGCCAGTCCGGCTTCGCCTTCTGGATGTTCTGGATCGTCTGCGCGAATTGCGAGACGCCGAGCGGGATGAATTCCTCGCCCACGACCTCGCCGCCGAGGTCCTTCATGATCTTCCGATTCCACTCCGCCGAGATCTGGCCGAAATTGTAGTCGGCCGCGATGACGTAGACCTTCTTGCCGAACTTCTCGACCATCCAGGGGATCAGGGTCGAGAACTGCTGCTCCGGCACCGCGCCCATGCTGACCATGCTGGCGTCGCAGACGCCGCCTTCATACTGGTTCGTATAGAAATACGGCGTGGTGGTGCGATCGACGATCGGACGCAACGCCTCGCGCGAGGCTGAGGTGATGCCGCCGATCAGCACATCGACCTTGTCGCGATTGAGCAGCCGCCGGCCGAACTCCTGATAGCGGGCGTTGTCGCCCTGCGGATCAAGATGGATCAGTTCGATCTGGCGTCCGAGAATGCCGCCGCTCTTGTTGATCTCCTCGACCGCCAGCTGCGATCCATGCAGCTTCGGCATGCCCATGAAGGCGAGATCGCCGGAGACGTCCTCCAGCAGGCCGACCTTCAGCGGCGGTTCTGCCGCCTGCGCGCTTCCTATTGCCGCGATTCCAAGCATTGCACAAAGCAAAGCCATTCCAACTATTCGCCCCGAATTCATCGCGATGTTCCCTGTCGTTGAATGATTGTTGGAAGTTCACGCCTTGAGGTAATTCTTCAGGATCGACGCCCCCATCGTGTATTTGGGGTCGACCATGTTGCCGAGCCGCATGCGGCCGGCCTGGCTGAGCAGCATGTAGGCGTCGATCTCATCGAAGCCGTAATCGGCGCTCATCCACCGCACGAGCTCGCGATAGGCGATCCGTGCCGCGTCCTCGAGCGGACGCGCACTGCCGATCGTCATGATGAAGTCGCGCGTCTCGAGCCGCGGCCAGGCAAAGCTCCAGTTCTTGATCAAGTCGATCTGCAGCGTCACGGTCGCGCGCTGCTCGAGCGCAACACCCGAGAGCTCACCATCGCCCTGCGTCGCGTGGCAGTCGCCGACATAGAGCAGCCCGCCTTCGGCATGCACCGGGAAATAAATGATCGCACCCGGTGCCACGTCGGGCAGGTCCATGTTGCCGCCGTGGTAGTCGGGCTGCAGCGAGGAGATCGCCTCGATCTCGGGCGACACGCCGATCGTACCGATGAACGGCTCGTAGGGCAGCGTGATCTTGTCGTTCCAGCGCACGCCGTTGCGGTCGACATGCAGCTTCTTGACGCGTTCGGGCAGCGGCGGATTGAGCAGTGCCGTCGATGCGGTGCCGACCAGGCCGCCGAACTCCGGAATGATGCAGGTGGTGCCGGCCGGCTGCGCGCCACGAGTCTCGACGTCGCGGATATAAACGGCGAGGCAATCGCCCTTCTTGGCACCCTTCACCGCGATCGGCCCGCATTGCGGGTTCAAATAAGGGAAGTTCAGCTTCGCCGTCGGGCTGTCGCTTTCGCTGGTCAGCACGCCGCCGAAGGCATCTTCGGTCTCGACGACGACCACCCCGCCGGGATCGATCGACAAGGTCGGCTTGGCATAGGGTCCATAGACGTAATGGAAACCGCCCTGCTGCTCGATCGTCAGACTATGGGTCGTGCCCGTGGCGCCCGTGGCGACTGCACGCTTGGCCATGATGGAACTCTTCAACCAATCTTCGGTCATGCGAACGGGCTCCTCAACTCAGATCGCGGGATGGCGCTTGTGCCAGTCGGTGACGCGCTGGAAGGCATCGCCCGCACGAACGAGACTTGCTTCGTCGAAATGACGGCCGACGAACTGGAAGGCGACCGGACCACCGTTCGATGCGAAGCCGCCGGGAAGCGTGACGGTCGGGCTGCCGGTCATGTCGAACGGACAGGTGAAGCGCAGCAGCCCGGTGATCAGCGACGGGTCCTCACCCAGCGCCGCCATCTTGGCCAATGTCGGCGCAGCGAACGCCTGGGCCGGAACGGCAATCAGATCGACCGTCTCGAACAGCAGCCGCACCGCGCCGCGGAACGCCTCACGCCGCAGCACGATCTTCTGATAGTCCATGCCGGACTGCGCCCGGCCGAGATCGAGCAGGCCCGCCAGCGCCGGACCGTATTCGTCCTTGCGCGCGGGATAGGTCTCCTCGTGCGCAACGGCCACCTCGATGCCGCACAGCGGGAACCAGTCTTCGATGACGGCCTTCGGATCGGGAAATGTGATCTCCTTGATCTTGGCACCGAGGTCGGCCGCGACGCGCAGGCCGTCGCTGAGCACCTTGCCCGCAGCCTCGTCGGTGCCCTCGCTGGTCCAGCGCCGATCAACCCCGATCGACACGCCGCGCAAATCCCCCGTCAGGCCCGCGAGATAATCCGGCACGGGCAGCGGCACGGAGGTGGTGTCCTTGGGATCCTGCCCTGCGATCGCGGCGAGCATCGCGCCGCAATCCGCTGCGTTGCGCGCCATCGGACCGATATGGTCAAGCGTGGCTGCGAGTTCGAACGCGCCGTAACGGCTGACGCGTCCCCAGGTCGGCTTCAATCCGGTGATGCCGTTGGCGGCCGAGGGAAAGCGGATCGACCCGCCGGTATCGGTTCCAAGCGAGCCGAAGCAAAGCCCCGCGGCGGTGGCGACGCCGGAACCGCTCGAGGACGCGCCGGACCACAGATCGGCATTCCAAGGATTCTTCGGCGGATCGATCTTCGGGTGATGGTCCGCATAGGCGCCCTCGGTCTGCTGCAACTTGCCGAGGATAATGGCGCCGGCATCCTTCAGCCGCGCCACGACCGTGGCGTCCTCGTTCGGACGGAAATCGCTATGAATGGTCATGCCGTGCGCGGCCGGCGCGCCCTTGGCCCAGCACAGATCCTTGACCGCGATCGGCACGCCGTGCAGCGGTCCCTTGATCTTGCCGGACGCGATCTCCTTTTCGGCCGCTGCTGCATCAGCAAGCGCCGCCTCGCCCATCACATGAGCGTAGCTCTTGAGCTTGCCGTCGAGCTGCTCGATCCGCCCGAGCATCGCCTTGGTCACCTCGACCGGCGAGAGCTTGCTGGCCTGGATTTGCTGTCCGACCTCAATCAGTCCGAGATAGTGAAGATCCGTCGTCGGCATCGTTTCTCATCCCCGCACTTGGCACCGCACTTGGCACGACGCAAGCGCAGGCACTGCCCATCACCGCGCATGCGCCTCCGGCTTGGCGACACGGGCGTGTCGCCAATTTGTTTGGCGGCAAAAGCAAAAAGCCACCCGCCCCTCCGAAACGAAGGTGACGAATGGCCCAAATGCCGCGGCTATGATCTATCGCAAGGGACCGTGATCGAACGGAGCACTCTGCGCGGCGATCGGGACGTCATCGGCCAGATCGACGCACGCAAGGTTCGACAGGAAGCCCTGTAGGAGAAAATTCTAAGGAGGTGTGCAGCGCGTTGTCAACGAGGCTGGCTGCACAAATTTCGCAAGGTGCATGCGCAGCAAAACGGCATGACCTCTTGCACCGACCTCTGCGAAGATGATTTCCTTCGCAAGTTGCACTGAAAGTCGTCGATGACAAAGCCGTCCATTCCCGTTGGCATTATCTGCTCGCAGCACGGGCCCTATCAGGCCATGGGACGCGAGATCCTGAAGAGCGCCATGATGGCGGTCGACGAGATCAACGAGCAGGACGAGTTCGACTTCGCGATCTCAGCGCACGTCCGCGATCCCCGCGGCATCATTTCGGAATACCATACGGTCTGCGACGACCTCATTCGCAATGTCGGGGTCGAGCACATCATCGGCTGCTACACTTCGGCCTCGCGCAAGCAGGTGCTGCCGATCGTCGAGCGCACCGACCGTCTGCTCTGGTATCCGGCGCGCTACGAGGGCTTCGAATGCTCCGACAACGTCATCTATGTCGGCGCCTCGCCCAATCACAACGTGCTGCCGCTGGTGCGTTACGTGCTCGACAATCTGTCGCGCGAGATCTTCTGTGTCGGCTCCAACTATGTCTGGACCTGGGAAACCAATCGCGTCACCCGTGAGCTGGTGACGGCGGCGCGGGGAAAGATCCTCGCGGAACGCCTGCTTGAGCTCGGTGAGAGCGCGGTCACGCACATCGTCGACGAGATCGTGCGGCGCCGGCCGCCGGTCGTCTTCAACACGCTGGTCGGCAGTTCGAGCTATGATTTCATCCGCGCCTTCCATGCGGCGACCCTTGCTGCGGGTCTCGACATCCCGATGCTGAGCTGCAGCCTGTGCGAGCCCGAGCTGAAGATCGCGGGCCCCGCATCGGCCGGGTGCATCACGTCGTCGGCCTATTTCGAAAGCATTCGCCTGCCCGAGAACCAGGCCTTCGTCGCGCGCTGGAAGGCGCGTCACGGCGAGCACTCTAGCCCGTCCGTGGACGGGCAGTCCGCCTATGTCGCGGTCTATCTGCTGGCCCGCGCATTGCAGCGCGCCGGCACATCCGACATCGGCGAGGTGCGGCGCGCCGCGGCCGGCCATCGCTACAATTCGCCGCAAGGTCCGGTCTGGATCGACGGCAGCAACAACCACTGCGTCCTGACGCCGCGGCTCGCCGTCTCCAACGCCGATGGACAGTTCGACATCTTCTGGGAAGCTGAAGCGCCGGTCAGACCGGATCCATACCTGACGCAGCTCGACATCGCCGCCAGCCCCGCACGGGATGGAACGTTGCCGAATGCGCCGCATCTGCGGGTGGTGAAATGAGCAAGCCGTCGTCATTTTCGCTGCGCGGGCGCAAGGCGCTCGTCGCCATCAAGGACGAGCGCGACGCCACCATCGTCAGGCGCCAGTTCGAGCGTCTCGGGATCGACATCGTCACATGGGAGCCCGGTTGGGACGGCGGCGCCAATATCGACTGCCGGCCGGACGTGGCGCTGATCGACGACGAGTTCCTGCCGCTCAGCTCACCAGCGCAGCGCACCTCGCTGGGGCGCAGCCCGGTCATCGCCTTGCTCGGCACCGAGACGCCGAGCCGCCTGAAGCTGGTGCTCGACCTCGATCCGGCCTCGTTCCTGGTCAAGCCGCTGCGCTCGGCCGGCATCTATGCCGCGCTCGTGCTGGCCTTCGAACGACGCGAACGCACCAACGAGCTGAAGCAGCAGGTCGTCAAGCTCGAGCAGCGGCTTCGATCGCGCCGCGTGGTGCTCGCCGCCGTCCTTCAGGTCATGCACACCCACGCGCTGGCCGAGCCGGCGGCCTTCGCGCTGATCCGGCGGGCCGCCATGGAACAGCGCAAGACCATCGAGGAGCTCTCGGCCGAGATCACCGCGAAGGGCTCCCTGCCCCGGGCGGCCGGTTAGTCGGTGCAGCTACCAAAACAGCGAAAACAACCCCATGCAAAGGGCCTGGCGGCTGCCGTTCGACAGGGCAGCTTGACACGTCGGGCAACTCAGGGGTACATTTCCAATATTCCGAAATCGCGCAAGCCCGCTCGCCCGCAAATGCGGGGCGAGGTGAAGCGGAGCCTGCTCGATTCAGAGACAAGTCATCGCGCGTTAAAGCGGGATGAGTTCTGGTTGAATCGGCTTGTCGCGATCTCGGTTCACCTCTCCCCGTTGGGGAGAGGTCGGATTGCGCTCGGCGATGCGAAGCATCGTCCGGGAGCAATCCGGGTGAGGGCTCTTGACCTCTCGATAGACTGTAACCCTCACCCGATTTGCTGCGCAAATCGACCTCTCCCAAGGGAGAGGTGAACGTCCGACGCCGTTCCAGTTCAACCTAATCTCATCATGCTTTAGTTCACAACCTGCCGCCGCTCTTCCGGCGTCAGCTTCTTCATCTGCTCCGCGCTCAACTGGCCATCGCCGATCAACTGAAAGGCACTGTTCGGATCGTATTGGCTTTGCTTGTCGTTGCCGCGCCGCTTCGGCTCATCGCCGCCGTCGCCCCCGCCGTAGCCGAGCACTTCGACGATGATGACGGAGGGCTGATCGTTGGCGCGTTGCGGCGGCACCTCGGCTTGCTTGGCAGCGGCCCCCGCCGTGTTCGAGGCTTCGCTCAAGGCGCCCATGTTGGGCGCCTGGACCACCGGCACGCCGATCACGCCGCCCTGCGCCTGGATGTTGGCAGCGTTGACGATATGCAGCGCAGCGATGTTGACGAAGCTCGACGCGCGGATACCCGCCTCGCCCGCATCGACGGTACCGAGCGGCGCGATCAGATCGACCGTGCCGCGCGGCACCTCCGGGATCGGTTGCAGCGTTGCGATGCCGGCGCCGCTCGACGGCACCACCGGCGATATCGTGATATTGCCGTAGCTGTCGTAGGCGCGTTTGGGCGGCGTATAGATCACCGTGGTCTTGGCGCCGCGGCCGGCGTTGATGTCGCCTCCCGCCGACCAGATCACGATATTGCCGCCGAACGTCGTCATGATGCGCGACAGGCCCATCAGCACGCTGTTCTGCGAATAGATCTGGATGTTGCCGGCGCCCTGCGTGATGAGGCCGGCATCGGCGCCCGGCAGCAGCCCCTCGGTCCCGATCGTGACGCCGCCGCCCGGGGTCAGGAACTGGATGTCGCCGCCGAAATCGGTGTGCACGAAGCCGCTTCGAATGGCGTAGTTCACACCCGCACCAGACGCCGCGGTGAACATCGTGATATCGCCGCGATAGGCCCCATCATGCGGGAACAGCGCCGCGATCGCCTCGCGCCCGCGCAGATAGGAAGCGGTGCGCGGGCCGTTCGTATCGGTGTATTCGCGTCCGCCCGCGGTCAGCTCGGCATAGTAGACCTGCCGCAGGAAGAAACGCTGCTGTGCATCCGGCAGCGTGAAGAAGTAACCGAGCGCATCGGCCTTGGCCCCGCGATAGCCGAAGCGCTCCGTCAGCCAGTCGTAAAGCTCATCACCGTAGGTCTTCGCCACCTTGCCATGCTGGTCGGCGAGCGGCCCGGCACTCGCGAGATTGTTCGGGTCGAGATAGAGCCTGGCAAAACCGGTCCAGTCGACTTGACCAACACCGATTTCGCCTGCGCCGACGCCGGCCTGCATCACCACATTTGCACCCGGCCGCTTGTCGCCGGCGGCCAGCGCCCCGATGCTTTCGACCGTCGCAATCGACCCCTGATAGATGTTCTTGGCCGCCGTGATCTCGAGCGTGCCGGGGCCGGCAATCGCCCAGCCTCCGCTTGCACCAGGGTTGGCTCCGGGCCAGCCTGCAAAAATGTCACTGCCACCGGCCGCGATGGTGGACACATCATTGGGATCGTCGTGGAGGATCAGGCCCTTTGTATTGACGATGTCACCGCCAGCAAGCATCCGCAGCGGTCCTGCCGCCTGATAATAAACGTCGCTGGAGGCAACGCCGTCAGTGGTCTTCTGCACCGTAATGATCTGCCCATAGGTAATCCCGGTGATATCGCCGTTCACCGCATAGATGCGTGCCGGGTCGCCCTGGATTGGCGCAGGGTTATCCTTCGCCGTGTTCGCGCCAAAGGCAAAGGGGTACCCGCCCGTTTCATAGGAGTAGACAGGGAGTCCTGCAAGCAGGTCGTTCACCAGAGCATAATTGCCCCAATAATTCGAGGCCGTGACGAGCTGTCCCCCCGGTTGGTCGATCGAGATCGCCCAAGCAGGGTGGAATGGTGTTGCGAGAGCCGATGTCGGCGCCATCGACGCTCCGATGGCGTTCGTGGTGCTGAAGATCGATCCTTCCGCCAGCATCTCGAACGCGCCGTTCTCCGACGGCAGCAGCATTCCACCCAACGAATTGTAGATGTTGCCGTTCGCGGCGATCGCCCGCACGGTCGAAGGCAGGAACGGGAAGCCGAGTGGCGCACTGCCCGGCGCGAGCGAACCGCCCGCGGCGAACATGTTGACGGCGGTTTCCCCCGTCCACAGCGTGAACCAGCTGGCGCCCTGGCCGCTCGTGCTGCCGTTGTTGGCGGCCGTCACGCCAGTGACGCCGACCCGGCCCGGATCGAGAATGTTTCCGACAGCCAGATCGCCGCGTGCGCGAATGTTGATCACGCTGTCGCCTGGCGCGAAGTCCCCGCCGCCGACCGTGGTCATCGAATAGGACGTCAGCGGATTGATCGGCCGCGGGTCTGTGCCAAAATCATTGCGGATGTTGCTCGCGACCATGCTGCCGAAATCGCCCGTCGCGACATCCATGGCACCGCGCAGATTGACGAATTGATTGCCGCCGGTGCCGATATCGCCAGCTTTCACCGACAGCGTGCCGCCGCCGGTCTGCACCAGGCTGCCATCGCCCATCACACGGCCGCTGCCGCCGACAGCGACGATCACACCACGGCCCGCGTCACCAATCGTGCCGCCGGCCTGCAACGTGACATTGCCGCCGCCAAGCGTACCGAGGCCGGAGAAGGCGGAGAGGTTGAAGGACATTCCATTGTCCTTGAGGGTTGGACTGTACGTATAGCTGCCGAAGTTGATGCCCCAGGCGGTCCGCTGACCGATCTCCGAACCGCCCTGGCGCCACAGCCAGCTTCCGATTTCGGTCCCGCGGTTCGCCAGCGTGCCTTTGACATCGGCTTGCGCGACAAGCAGGAAATCGCCGCCATGCTCGGGGTAGTACATGCGCTCCGCGCCGAGCGTCGGTTCGTAGTTCGTGTTCGCCGATCCCAGCACCGTGCCGTCGGCCAATTTGCCTCGGTCGAGGTTGTAAGGATCATTCGCTGCCGTCCCGGTCTCCCTGATCGCGGTGCCGGCCGTATAGACGCCGAACGGCGTCATCTGATCGAAGTTGCCGCCGGCGAGAATCTCGAGATCGCCGGTGCCGGTGCGCACGACGCTGACGCCTGGTGTCGTCGGCTTGTTGATGGTGACGGTGAACGGATCGTTCAGCACCACGTTGCCTGAACCGGCAAGCGCGTCGGCCGTCCGCAGCATCCGGCTGTCGGCGCTCGCAAGATCCGCGCCGCCCACCAGTCGCATCGACCAGGATTGCGTACCCGCCGCGAGCATGGGGGCGGTCGGCCAGACCTGGCGATCGCCCGGTCCGATCAGATTGATGTTCGTCATGCCGGCCGGCAGCACCGTACCCTTGGGCAGCAGCGTATCGGCGCTAAACGTGTATCCCCCAAACAGGACAAGACTGATCCCCGCCGGCAGATTCACAGGCTGAAGCGCCAGACTGTTGAAGCTATTGATGAAGATCGGCCCTGTAAAATAGACGCCCTTCTCGAACACGGTGCCGGCCGGAAATACCGTGTTGCGCAGAATCGTATCGCCCGGATTGTAGGTCATGTCCGGTGTGATGATGTGTCCGCCATTCAGCTTCCTGGTTTGAACAGGTGGTCCTCTCACCGTGAAGTCCTCCGCCAACGTGATTGCGACGGGAAGCGGATTTGCGGCGCTCGGGCTCTCCGTGATGCTTCCGTTGTCGAGTTGCAGCGCCATATTGATTGTGCCGTCGCTCGAAATGGTCGAACCATTGCCGAGGATCACTCCACCCGTCTTGACCGTGTAGTCGGCCGACAGGGTGCCGGAGGCAAGCACGGTCACCGCATCTGGTGACGCCGGTGGCGGTGCGAAGCCGTCGTTGATGCTGCCGTTGATCTTGAGATCGCCGGCCGCGCGGACGACGAGGACTCCCGGTTCGCCGGAGCCCAGCACGGCCGGATCGGCGCCTGGTCCGTAGCGATAGCCGGAGAAATCGAGATCGCCCTTGGTCGAGAGATCGCCATCCGAGGTGATGGCAACGCCCGGCCGCAGATGGAAAGCCGAGCCATAGGCCGCGAGCCCGGCCAGGCGGTTCCGCAAGTCGCCATTCTGAAGCGCGGCATTGATGAATGCCGCACTGTCGGCATTGAGGCCGTCAAGGTAGGCTTGGTCGATGACGCTGCCGCCCGGAAGGTCGTAGCTGCGGAAGCCGTTCACCGCGATGCTGCCGGCGCCGCGAATATCGAGCGGGCCGCGCGCATCGACCGCGATATCATTGGCGCCCGCACCGTCGCCGCCGGTGCCGCCCCGGCGCGGCGCATTGAGCGCGAGCTTGCCGCGCGCCACGCCGTCCGGCGAGCTCATGTCGATGGTCGCGCCCGCGGCCAGCACCATGGTGCCGCGCGTGGTGGTGAGCTCGACGTGCGCGGTGTTGTTGGCCTCGATCGGGGCACCGTAAGAGTCGGTCTGCAGCACTTTGCCATGGGCATCGAGCACGGCATTCGAGGTGAGCCTGAGATCGTCGCGCGCCGACAGGCGGATGGTACCGGGCCTCGCGCCGCTGGCGTCGATCCTGCCGTCGACCGTGAGGCTGCCCTGATCGACCGAGACCGTCACATAACGTGCCTTGACACCGTCGCCGACGACGAGACTGCCCTGGCGCAGATCGAAGCTGCGGGCGCCGAACAGACCGGCATCATTGAGCTTGGCATTCAGCGCGGCGAAATCGCCGAAATTCTGCGCCACGACCGTGAACTGCCCGCTGTCGTAATCGCCGGTCGACGATCCCTTGAGCGTACCCCCGAACGAGACCTGCCCATGCGCGGCGTCGATCGCCTTGGCCGAGATCAAGCCCGCCGCATTGTTCACGGCCGAGACGTCGATCACCGAACCCGCGTTCTGGACGATATCGCCGCTACTGGAACTCAGGATGAGGTCGCCGCCCCAGCTGAACTTGGTGACGTCGAAGAAGGCGATACCGCGACCCGACAGGTCGATCATCGCGTTTCCGCCGAGCACGACGTCGTGCGTCGCATTCAGCGTCAGCTTGCCGGAGGGCAAGGCGAAGGCGGTGTCGACAAACACGCTGTCGCCGGTGAAAGAGAGCGTGCCGCCGAGATCCGTCACGCCACGCGTGTCGGCGGGAGCGGCCCCTCCCGGCGCGACCAGACGCAACGCTGCGCCTGCGCTCACATCGAGCCTGGACCCATTGCTCGCCGTGATCATCGGGGTCGCAATCGTGAGCGCGCCGCCCTGCAAGGCGCCGTTGCTGTCCTGGCTGAGACCGACCTTCAAGGCGCCGTTACTATTCGCCGTGACGCGCTTGGTCGCCGTCAGAGCGACATCGGAGAAACCAAGCACGAAACGGTTCAGCGTTGCGCCATCGGTCGGCTTGCTGTGCGCAGCGTCATAGCCGAACAATATCTCATTAGCCGTGATGGCGAGATGCCCGGATCCCGTGCCGGGCCCGCCGGGCAGGACACTGGCCGGCGGCTGGCTGCCATAGGGGCTTGAGGTGGAGCCGTTTCCACTGCGGATGCCGTTCCAGATCAGAGTATCCGCGGTGATGCTCGCCGTGTCGCTTGCCGAGCCGAGACCATAGATGGCCGGCGTATTGAGAACGAATTTGAGCGCATCGGAGGAGGACGCACCTTGGCGCGTGGTGTCCAGACTGGCACTGCCGATCAGATTGAAGGAGCCGCTCGCCGTGATGATAAGTTGTTCGAGCGCGGGGCTGCCCGCGCTCGTCGACGGCCGCAATAGCTTGTCGAGCACGCTCTGAGACAGATTCCATCCCGATGGAAGCTGGCCGGGAGCCTGCGCCGCCGCCAGGGCGGCCTCGGTGCCGACGTTGACGCGCTCCTGCGTCACGTTCAGATAGCGCGCGCCGAAATTGACGTCACCCATCGCAAGCCCGCCCGGCGCGGCCAGCACAACACTGCCGTCGGTGAGCAGCGAGGCACCACTGGCGACGCTGATGCTTCCGGTTCCAACGGCGTCCAGAAATTGGAACCAGCCATTCGCGACCGCGAGCACGGCCGGCCTGTCACCAGTTGCACTGGGCGACGTGGGGTTCACGTTGCTATAGGTGTAGCCGAGCGTGGAATCGACCGCATTGCTGCTCAATCCGCGCGTATCGATGGTTGCGCCGCCGGCCATGTTGACCGACTTGCCGATCAGGAAGACCTGTCCGGCGCGGATGCTGGCGCCATCGAGGAGATTGACGGTCGCTTGTCCGTCAAAAGAGATTTGCGCGCCTGCGCCGGGAACGCCGTCCTGTGCGTAAG